>CAYUYB010000103.1:0-8579 GCA_964449025.1 uncultured Desulfobacteraceae bacterium | reverse complement strand
CCGGAAAAGAGGTTGACTTTTTTAATACTGCAATCTTATATTAAACACTATCAAATCTTACAGTAGGTGAAAAGATTGCATTGGACTTGCGATGTTAGAAAGAATTTCCTCCTAAACAGATCACCTTTGATTATTTGTCGCAACGGCGAAGAAAACCCATGACCCTGAATAAAGCCAGTATAATCGAAGATATCCGCAATAACATTCACCTAAGGGAAGATGAGTCCACAAAGGCCTTTGAGACTACTCTTGAAATTATGAAAAAGACACTCGAATCGGATGAGGATATCATGATCTCGGGATTCGGCAAGTTTTGCGTGGAAGAGAACTCCTGGCGTAAAGGTTCAAGGCACATAAACAGCACCGCCTATATACCGGAGGCAAAAAAGGTGGTGACCTTCCGCTGTTCCCCTGTCCTGGCCAAAAAACTGAATATTTAGGCATATGATGTGAGGAACTGTAATTTTCTCTTAAAAGGCATTTTTATGAAATAATATCTTGCGTCTGATAAAAAAAGGGGTATCATAAAAGCGAATTAATAAAAGGTTTATATCTTTATTTGTCTTTGAAGGTGCTCGCGCGATAGGCAGCGCGTGTCTCTTATAAGGCAGGTTTCGTACTAAGGGAAGACCCATTTGTTGTTAGTGGCATCCTTAAGTTTGGAACCAGTAATATCGAGGAAAGGAGGAATGTCATAATGGCGAATGGGATCGTGAAATGGTTCAATAACAGCAAAGGTTATGGCTTTATCGAGCAAGAAGACGGGCCTGATGTCTTTGTTCACCATTCGGGGATAAACGCGGAAGGCTTTAAATCCCTTAATGAAGGCGATCATGTTACCTTTGATGTTGAACAAGGGAAAAAGGGTCCTGCCGCGGTGAATGTTACTGTTGTTTAACCCTTATCCAAAAGCTAAAAAAGGCAATCCATCGGATTATGACGGATTGCCTTTTTTTGATGCTAATTAGTGGTGTTCCATAGACTGTCTTTTTTGGATTACCACTCTGAGCATAAATCTCCCGCAGAGACAGACACACTGTCAGCAATCAGGCTCCAGCTATCAGCTAATATGAATTATTTGCAGGTTTGATGGTAAGCCTTGGTATTTCCATGTTGATTTACAAATAAGAGTATTTGTGACATATTAAAAAATGTGGTCAGTGACAGGTACCTATGAGAAACCATACCCTATTTTTGATAGAATTATTAATCTTTTTTCTTATGGTTAATCCTGTTGAATCTATTTGCTTGATAGATCCTGAAGGGTCCCATATCTCCATGCATGGCCGATTATCTTGCCTGGAGAGCAATCTTTGGGCCGCCGAATTCGGACACAATAATCAAGATGTTCGGGATTGCCGATCATGCCACCTGCCCCATGACGAGAAGGTTGCCCATGACGCGCACGTGAATGTGTCATGCGAGGTGTGCCATCTAAAAGGCGTTAGGCCTGTTAAGGATAGGGAGAATAATCGCATAACATGGGGTGAGGATCTTAATTCATCTGGCCTGAGCGAGATTCATGAAATATTGATCACTGGCGATGATGCCATGTGCGCGCGTTGCCATTTTAAAGATAATGATCTGGGAGTATCCGCCAAGGTCCTCCCTGCTAAAAGCGTCATCTGCATGCCCTGCCATTCCGGAACGTTTTCCGTTCTTGACGTCCCGACCATAATAGCATTGCTGGTGTTTATCACGGGCCTTATTAACCTTTTATTGATATGGTTTTCCGGAAGGCCTAGAAATGAAAAAAAGAATTCTGGTAAGGGCATTCCTTTCAAAGGCATATTCAAAATGATAGGAATAATTCTCTTGGATATCGTGCTGCAGCGCCGTCTTTTCATTATCTCCCGGTTTCGCTGGTTTATACACGGTCTTATCTTTTATGCGATTCTGTTAAGGTTTATATGGGGACTGGTATCCCTGCTGTCTTCCCTGTGGTTTAAGGAATGGCCGGGGGTCATGGTCATGCTTGATAAGAATCACCCTATTACAGCCTTATTGTTTGACGCGACAGGTGTGACGGTGGTAATAGGCGTTATTCTTATGATCATCAGAAGTAAGCTGGATGGTTCTGTGAACAGGCCTGACAAATTGCCGGCGAGGGACTGGACCGCTTACGGACTTTTAGGGGGCATCTTTGTGGCGGGTTTTGTCCTTGAGGGCATGCGGATTTCCATGACTGGGGCTTCCGGGACAGCGGGATACGCCTTTCTGGGATATGGCATTAGCAGACTCTTTAGCAATTTGGTCTTAAATAATATCTACGCGTATTTCTGGTATGTTCATGCCATACTAACGGCTGTTTTTGTGGCATATTTGCCTTTCAGCCGCATGCTTCATGTGATAATCGCACCGATCAGTCTGGTGGTGAAGGCGTGTTCCGTAACCCGACGCAGCTGAATATTGCCAATATATAATTGGGGGGGATTTATGGTGGAAATTCAAGGATACAATATGCCGGAGGATCTTTATTACGAAGAGAACCATTACTGGGTCAGGGTGGATGGAGATATCCTCGTAATGGGTATGGATGATTTCGCGCAGAAGACAGCAGGGGAGATAGTGTATGTGCAGTTACCTCCCGAAGGCAAGGAACTGACCGCGGGCAAGAAATTCGCGAAGGTGGAATCCGGGAAGTGGCTTGGGAAGGTCTACGCGCCGGTAAGCGGGGTTTTAATGGAAAGCAATATCGAACTGGAAGAGGACGCCTCTCTTATCAACGCGGACTGTTATGGGAAGGGCTGGTTGTTTAAGATCAAGCCGGATAACATGGAGGACATCAACAGTTTGATCCATGGCGCCGATGCCATTAAAGAATGGCTTCTGGCGGATATTGAAAAATACCAATAATCATCAAGAATGGCTCAGAGCGATTATAGTTTTCTGGAGCTTCTCCAGACGGGAGCATGCACGGGGTGCTCCCTGTGCGTTGACGTGTGCCCCGCGGTTTCCGCGCGCAAGGACGGGCGCCTGTCCGGTTTATATCGCCTTGAAGAACTGCGCAAGATTACGGGAGCGAGGGCCGGTATACTGCAAAGATTATCTCTGAAAAAGAGCCCATCCAAAGATCAACTTAAAGAATTCAGCGAGACCGTGTATAGATGCACCCTATGCGGTGGATGCGAGGAGGTTTGTCCCACCGGCATATCCTTGAAGGATATCTGGTTGTCTCTGCGGCAGGATCTTGTGCATTCCGGAACCCATCCGGCAGAAGTGGAAATAATCCATAAGAACACAATAGCCAGTCATAATGTCTTCAACGAGGACAACGAGGAACGTTCCGACTGGGTTGAGGATATGGAGGACCGTCCGGCTCACGGCTATATAAAAGACAAGGCGGATGTGGTCTATTTTACCGGATGTGTGGCCTCCTATTTCCCCATGGCTCAGAAGATTCCCATGGCCCTTGTCAGGATACTGGACGCGGCCAACATAGATTTTACCCTTCTGGGTAGTGAAGAATGGTGTTGCGGGTTTCCCCTTTTGGGCGCTGGGCTGAGGGATAAGATTGGTGAACTAATTGATCATAATATGGAGGCGGTGCGCAAAAAAGGCGCGCGGAAAGTACTCTTTGCGTGCCCCTCATGCTACCAGATGTGGAAAGAGTATTATCCCCCCGAATTTGATATCTTTCATGTGACCCAATTCTTAAAGCAGTTGATATCCGATGGGTCCATTGAGCTCAAGGAACTCGATTTAACAGTAACCTATCATGATCCCTGTGATCTGGGCAGGGGATGCAATGAATATGACGCGCCGAGGGAGGCAATCAGGGCCATACCGGGGGTAAGATTGGTAGAGATGGAGCATAACAGGGAGAATTGTCTGTGCTGCGGCGGCGGGGGCAATCTTGAGATGCTCGATCCCGGGCTGTCATCGGATATCGCCAGGAACAAGATAGAAGAGGTTATTAGAACCGGTGCCCGCACCGTGGTAACCTCGTGCCAGCAGTGCGTCCGTGTTATGCAGACCTATGTCCGCAGGAACAAGATAGACCTGGAGGTTATGGATATCGTGGAACTTATTCAAAAGATCTTAAAATGATACACTTCAACGCTCTCGCTCATCCCTCTGTATGATCCACTTAACCGCGTCCAGGAGGGCTTTATGGCCATTCGGGGTAAGACATATGTGAGGTCTCCCAGGCCATAGCCGGTCTTGACCAGAATCCCGTCGAGATTACAGCGACGGGCCATCTCAAGATCCCTGTAGTGATCCCCCACAACACAGGATCTGGACATGTCAATATCAAAGGAGTCACAGGCCTTTTTTATTAGGCCTGTCCCGGGTTTTCTGCAATCGCACTCGCGAGTGAATTCGGGAATGGCGCCCCCGGGATAGTGAGGACAGAAGAATATGCCATCTATGGCCGCGCCTTTTTTTCTGAGGGTGTCCTCTAACAAGGCGTGAATCTCATGGACAAGGCTGATGGGGAAGTAACCCCGGGCCACCCCTGATTGATTAGTAACGATTATAGCGAGAAAATCCCTCTCATTCAATAATCGGATAGCCTCGCAGACGCCCGGAAGCAGATGGAATCGGGTGATATGATTAACATATCCCATCTCTTCATTCACCGTCCCGTCTCTGTCCATAAAAACCGCCGGCCTTTTCACCTTACCTCCACCTCGTTTTTCAGGTCCATAAGCTCTTTCCAAACCTCTTGGGGTTCAATGCCAAGCATGCAGCGGAAATCCTTCGGACATTCGGGCAGCATGCATGGCGCGCAATCCACCTGATGCCGAACAATTCTTGCCCAGGTGCCTCGTGGGCCTGTGGCAAAGGGATTGGTGGATCCAAATATGGCTACCAGAGGCACATTAAGGGCCGAGGCAATATGCATAAGCCCAGAATCATTGCTCAGGAACAGATTGCATCGACCAACCAGGGCCGCCGCTTCTCCCAGGTTTACCTGGCCGCACAGGTCTATAGAAGGCTGGTTCATTATGTCAGAGACTTTGGCGCATATATCCTTCTCTTTATCGCTGCCGAGGATAATTATTCTTGCCCCCCACCTTTCAACAGCCATGTCCGCTACGGCGGCGAACCTCTCGGCAGGCCATCTCTTGGCAGGGCCGTAAACAGCGCCTGGACCCATGCCCAATACAAAATCACCCTGGTTCACTTCTTTTTCAGCAAGAAGAGAGCTCATTTTTTCTCTATGATCCCCGGAAAGGAACAATCGTGGATCCCTTACCTTTGTATCACAGCCCATCGCCCTTACCAGAGACAGATAATATTCTACCTGGTGTTCATAAATTTTGTCTTTATGCCTGCTAACGGTGTGGGACAAAAGGAAACGCCTGTGATCCGTGTCGTAACCCACTCTGTGTCTTACGTTACCCAGATATGCTATGAGGGCGGCTTCAAAGGCGTTCTGGAACAGGATGGCCAGATCGAACCTCTGTTTGCGGATCTGGAGTACTGTTTTGAGTATCGCAGCAGCGTTGCGGAGGCAGCCGGCGCCTTTTCCGAGTGACATGACCTTGTTGATCATGGGGTGTTTTTCAAATAAGGGTATCACCCATGGGCTTGCCAGTACCACCAGCGTGCTTTCCGGAAAGCATTCTCTGACTGCCTCCAGCGCTGGAAGTGTCATTACTGAGTCACCTACCCAGTTGGTGGCACGGATCAATATGGTCTTGATTTGCGATCTGTTGATCGGCCTGTTTCCTGAAAAGGGCATATCCTTGCTTTAGTGTCCGCCCTTGCGGCAGAGGAAAAGCCAGTCTTCCCTGTGCAGTGCCGGTACACACGATGAGGTCTTTCTGTACACCAGTATTTCCTCCTGGATGGAAAAATATCCCTTCAGCAGCTCCCTGGCGCTTTTTCTGGTGTAAGAATAGGGATGGGCGTCTTCTCTGAGGAAAGGCAGATATCGCTCGATAAACCTACGGCACACGGCTATAGCCGGGGGATGCAGGAAAAGGCCCAGGATAAATATACCATCTTGTTTAAGAACTCGGCGAATCTCGCCCAGGGCCTTGCCCGGATCAATCATATGGTCCAAGGCGTTCACGCAAAAAACAACATCCGAACTATTGTCTTTTAGAGGGATCTTTTCCGCCGTGCCGGAGATCTTTTGACCTTCGGGTAATGTTTGGGAATAGGTACGTTGATAGGAATACATAAGAGGGTCCAGAAAGATCTTATGGCCAGGTTGGAATAATCCCGCCGGGCAGGTCGGACCGCAACCCACGTCCAGTATAAGGGCTTCGACGGGAATCTTCTCGGATATACGATCTATAACCGGCTTGTACCTGGAGATGACCCTGTCCATTTGGGGTTCGAATACATCCTCTCTCTGCCAAAAGGCATCCTCCTTAACCTGGGCGTGAGACCACCGTTCTTCTCTTTCTTGATTCATTGTGAAGTATATCCTCTATAATATGTCATCGCGGACTTGCCTGCCCCGGTGCGAGTTGCAGGAAGATAGCCATTGCGTTGTTAACATATAGTTGCGAAACTATAAAGCACAAATTCTTGTCTGTGGCCCGGACCGGGGATCCAGTGCCAATAAGTTATTCCGGACTCGATCCGGAATTCAGTATTCGTTGTATTTACTTCAATTAACGTGAGGAGTCTAGGTGAATTAGCGGTGTATGTCAAGTTCAGTTAGAAACACGATGTCTCAGGCTCATCAACAGGATGAAACATACTTATTTTTTCCTGTCTATTCTACTTTGGATAAAACTAGAATCGCATTGTGCGTTTAAACACAACAATTATTTATCACACCCGTGCGCGGCTAATTTAAGGGAGGTGTTATTAACCCGAAGCGAGAAATGAAGAACAGATTGCACGGGATCGCGTTCATCGCGCACTCAAAAGAGTGTTCAATGCTGAAGAATATGTTTGACGTTTGTGAGATCCTCGTTTTTAGAAGGTTCTCCCGCGTAAAATTTGCACATCTTGTGGCCGTTTAAGTCCTTCATATATAGATAGATGTGTCCCATTCCCTTTATAAACAGTCACTTTGAGATATAAACACCTTTCGGGATAATCGGTGAAGCTGTGCAGGAAACCGAGTCTCGCGGGAGCCATATTGTCTTGTTTTTCTGCCCAGTTATCATATTGGCCCATTGGCATGGATATTGAAGGGTTAAACGAGGCATGAGCCATCCGGCGTTCGCCGGCGTCATAGGATTGATGGTTCTATGCAATTTTGCGAAGTATCCCGATATGGATCATAGACGGAGGATTCCCATGCTCAAGCAGAAGATCATAAAGGCGTGCCTTCTTGCAGCGATGGTTGCCTTCCATCCCTGCCTGAATACCCTTGTTCTAGCAGAGGATTGGCGGATAAAGATGGTGTAACGCAGACGCCGAAACCATCTGGTAATACTGAGTATCAAGGGGATTGGCATGGTCAATATCAGGAGAGGGATATATTATTCAGGATAATGACGGCGATCAAGAAACTGATAGTGATCTAGAAACCATAACGTTAACAGCCCCGTCTTCATCGGGAATTTGCGGGATTAGTTATGATATTTACGTGACTGTCACGGTAGAAGATCAATGTGGAGCGACTAATACGCTTACGATAAGAAACACTGCGGGAGAGTGGATCGAGATTACTAGCGGGTATAATTATTCAGTATCGAATCCTGAAGCCTGTGGTGGCAGCATTCACAATGGTTGCGTGGATGAGCCGAAGGTTTGTCGTTGTTACAATCCTTGTAGTAACCTTGTACCTGATTGCGAGAGATGTGTAGTATCAATTACTGAGGGTAGATATAGATGGTGTGTTTTTATTGCCGGTGTTAAAAGTGCTGCGGGGTGCGATTGCGATCCTCCTGCTGATTGGGCTTGAAAGGCCTATATTATTGATCCTGCGCCTCCTTGTGGATCTGCCGGTGCCTGCTATTATGCTCACGAACAATTACAGGAGGACAAGTACGGCGGGTGTCCCCAGCTAATGAGATTCCGAATTTGTGAATGGGGTTGTCCGTGAGTTAATAAGGAGGAGAGGCGGCAGTCAGATCTTTAGATATGAAAAGGATAACCTTAACAGGCTTATCCATGCCGAGATGCCCTGGAAAGATGTTGATTATATCGATGATCGTGCGGGAAAAACGCCGGCAAGGGCCGACCCCATTTCGTTTATGGTTGGAGCCAATCAGAGCAAGATATCATTTATCTTTCCGCAAAGTTCCGCTGAATATTTGATCCTTCTGCCGTCAATTCCAATAACGGGGAGTGCCCCGATAAGGGAGTTTGTTATCAGGACGTTATCCGATGTAAAAAGATCCTCCAGCCGCACCACCTTATCCTTTACCTTAAAACCCCACTCAAGGAGTATATCGCGTACCTCGTGTTCCATGATCCCGGCCAGGACGTGGGGCGAAACAGGCCTTGTAACCTCGCCTTCTTTTAGCAAGAGTATATTAGCCGAATTGGTTTCAGATATGGTTCCATCAGGATTTAGAATTAATGCCTCGTCGGCACCCTGTTCTGATGCCCATTTACCCGCCAGATAATAATACAGGTAATTAAGGGTCTTATGGTCTGCAAGGGGTGTGTAACGTGGGTACGGATACGTGGCCAGGTGCAGTCCCGGTTCTTTTTTG
>CAYUYB010000102.1:0-8614 GCA_964449025.1 uncultured Desulfobacteraceae bacterium | reverse complement strand
AACCCTTTCTTGAGATAGGGTGTCGCATGGTCAGGCCCGCAATGAGAAATAGCATAAGACTTATATCGACTCAAGACCCCGCTTTTTGGATTACAGAGAGGCGGAGTCTTCTATTCACTTGGGTAGCCTGGATCACCTGGATTTGGTTTGACCTGCAAATATAAAAATCGTATGTTTTTCGTAAAAGTGGTTTTTTATCAGTTACCGAGCGGGAATATGTCTATGACCTGATCCTTTGTTCAGCCATTTATGGATATCTGAATACGTGGTTCCAACATGTTTATTATTATGACTATTAAATCAGCATTAGTTAATGTCCTTTTTCATGGGAAATGCTATGAATCTGACGAAGATAATTAACTGGCTGAGAAGCGTGGAACTTCTTGCCGGGAATGTCTACCTTAAGGCTTCACAGAGATTTGCCGCAGATCAAAAATTTTCCTCTTTCCTTTCAAGACTTTGGCAAGATGAGGAATGGCATGCCTTGCTTTTAAGTAAAGCATTACAGGCTATTCAGGACAAGGAATCTCTTCCGAAATTTGGGATAAGGATAGATTCTGTTACCAAAGAAGAGATAGAGGCCCCGTTTAGGGACTTATATAATCTAATAAACGGCCGGGCGGATCTGTCGAAAAAGGAATTGGTCGATTTTATTGTCAGAGCCGAATTTTGCGAGTGGAACAGTATTTTTATATACGCGATGAACCTAGTTGGAAATCTTAATACTCAGTTTCAACATACCGCAGCGACCATTGAAGCTCACAAAGAAAGGATACAAAGATTTTTAGAAGAACTTCCTGAAGAAATACAGCCAACCGAGGACCTTACTCAGTTGGATAATATCTGGCAGAAAAAGATCCTTATTATTGACAAGGATACCTTATTTAGAGAGTTTTTATTTGATGTGCTCAAAAGAATGGCAACAATTGACGAAGCAACCAACGGCCGAGAAGGTTTGCAGAAGGTCAAAGATACCTTTTTTAACGTGATAATATCTGAGATTCACATAGAAAAGATGAATGGCATTGAGTTATACAAGGAGGCTGTTGAATTAAACCCATATATTACCCGAAACTTCCTGTTTTGTTCCGATGAAATATCAGAAGAATCAAAGGCATTTTTTGAAGAGAATCATTTAATCTATCTGGAAAAGCCCATAAGTATCAGAAGATTTATTGAAATTGTCCGGGAAATAACAGAAAAGACACTATAAACGCCATAGGGCCCAGCATTACCAATAATCCTTATCGCATCTTGGACAATGCCTTTTCCATCGAGTCCAGTGATTCAAAACCGTAGCTCTCAGCCGTGTTTTTTAATATTTCGAGAGACAGATTCTTGCCTTCAGCCTCTGCCTTTTGCGTGTCTTGCAGACAAAGCTCAAGTGTTGCCTCGGAATAGGTAAGCAGTTCGCTCTGGAGATAGTCGGCGATTGACGGGTAATGTCCTCCTCTGTCTGGCGCGGTAACCGGACGGCCGAGTGAAAAAACCTTTGGATATTTAACGGACGCTTCTAAGGCCCATTTTGAATGATGCTCCATGATTTCATGGGCGAGCTCACGAACACGGGTTGACACGGGTGGAAATTTATCTTTTATTTTTTCATATTCTTCCGGGAATGTTATTTTCATCATGTGCGCGTACTTAATAGCCATTAAGTTCATTTTATTCCGCACCGCGTCCTCTAGATCATGCAAATAGCTAATAAGTGTATTCGTGCTCCATATATCAGCCTGTGCCTTACGCATTATCATAAAGGTCGGCCTGTCATCTTGACATGAGGCCCGTCCACCGATGTTGGTGATATTCGTGAACATATCCCATTCAAGCTCAAGTATATTATTGGTTAATTCTTTACGTTCCATGTAAGGGTCTCCCTTTATTTTCCATTTCGATAAGCACACCCATTCGCTAACGACCAGCGTCAGAGGTGAGCGGGCTAAGCCGGTGCTCTGCACTGGTTAATTCCTCAATCTTTATTGGAGGCGTCAGGGCCCTGCTTTCTGACTTGGCATTGATCTCGGTCTGTACCTCAAAGGATGCCTCCTGCCTGATGTCCCTTGATGACGCGCCGATCATTGCCCTGTATTTGCCCGGCTCGGCGATCCATGATGAAGACGCGGTGTCAAAGGATGAAAGGTCTCTGGCATTGATCTCAAAGGTTATAATTTGTGATTCACCGGGCGCCAGTAACCCTGTTTTTGCAAAACCCTTGAGCTCTTTGTCCGGTTTTTCCATCCTGTTCGCGGGCGCGCTTATGTATAGCTGCGCTACCTCTTTTCCAGCCACGCTACCGGTGTTGATGATATCCACGCTCAGGGTCAACGTATTGTCGAATCTGTCGGAGCTGACCTTCAGGTTATCGTATTCGAATCGGGCATAGGACAGGCCGTATCCGAACTCATAGGCAGTATTGACATTAAATGTATCGTAGTAACGATAGCCCACGTATATATCCTCCTTATAAACTACCTCGGAAGGGCTGGATGGGGGAGGGCCCGTTGTCCCGGCTGCCTGGTCATCGGTCTCATCTCCGGCCCCTGTCTCCAGGACAAGGCCCGGGAAATTGGCCGAAGATGGCACATCCTCGTATCTTATGGGGAACGTCGAGGCAAGCCTTCCTGAAGGATTGACTTTTCCGCTGATAACGTCGGCTATGCAATTGCCTGTCTCCTGGCCGGCCTGCCAAGCCAGCAGGATGGCATCCGGGATGTCCCTCCAGCTTGCGGTCTCAACAACTCCGCCCACGTTGAGTATCACAGCGCATCTCTTTTCAGCTCGGTGAAAGGCATCCGCTACCGTCCTGATGATTTGCTTTTCAGCCCCTGCCAGATTGAAATCTCCTTCACCGCTGCCACGGTCATACCCTTCTCCCGAGTTCCTGCCTATGGTTATTATGGCGAAATCGGAAATATCCGCGATCCTGTCGGCTATGGCGGGACTGATCTCCATCTCGGCGATGATGTTAGGGGGCTCAAAAAAACCGGTTGGGGGAAGTTTTTCTTTGGCATCCTTCAGATAGGCATCATACATTTCAAGAAGATCTTGATTAAGCGAATATCCGGCGTTCTTGAGACCATCCACAAGGGACACGCTATAGGCTTCATTTACGTCGCCGCTCCCTGTGCCACCCGTTATGATATCATATGACGTGTTTCCAAAGGCAGCGATCGCCTTCACGGCGTTTGGCACAGGGAAGGTCTTGTCTGAATTCTTAAGGAGCACCATGCCCTGGGCGCCCGCCTCCCTTGCCATCAGGGCATGGTCGTTTAAAGGTGGTTTATTGGAATAATGGTATCCCTTGAACCCGGGCGATTTGATCTGGATATTGAGTATCCTCTCCACATTATTATCCAGTATCTTCTCGTCTAGCCCGCCTTCTTTTACTGCCTTGATTATCGACTCAGTCTGTGTTGTGGTTCCGGGCATGAGCAGATCATTTCCTGCCTTCATCTGGGCTGCCGGATCGGTCCCGGCGAACCAGTCGGTCATAACCAGGCCTTTGAAACCCCAGTCATCGCGAAGTATCTTTGTAAGGAGGTCATGGCTCTCCGATGCGCAGCTCCCGTTTATCTTATTATATGACGACATGACCGCCCATGGCCGTGCATCCTCTACCGCTATTCGGAAACCTTCAAGGTATATCTCCCTCAAGGCCCTCTCTGACACGTACGTGTCAAGGGTCATCCTGTTGGTCTCGGCGTTATTGGCCGCGAAATGTTTTATGGTGGCGCCCACGCCCTGTGACTGAACACCCTTCACCATCGCGGCTGTTATCTTTCCGGTGACAAAGGGATCTTCGGAAAAGTATTCAAAGTTTCTTCCGCACAGGGGGTTGCGATGTAGATTAAGGGCGGGGGCCAGGAGAAGGTCTACCCCGTATTCCAGCACTTCATTTCCGATAGCCTGTCCGACCCTATAAACCAGCTCCGTATCCCATGTTGAGGCCAGCAATGTGGCGATGGGAAAGGCCGTGCAATAATAGGTATCGCTGTCACCTTTTCTGGTAGGGCTTATCCTGAGCCCGGCCGGGCCGTCAGCCAATACCATTGGGGTAATTCCCAGACGCGGAATCGAATAGGTTGTGCCTGCGGCGCCATCAACTAACGCGCGTTTCTCGTTTAAGACAGGGGCTTGAGGATCTGCGGGTGAGAAGTCCATTCCCGTGCCCACTACAAGCCTGGCCTTTTCCTCAAGGGTCATGGCGTCAATAACCGTCTTTAATGATGCCTTGCCAAGCTGGGGCGTGGGGCCTCCGCACTGGATCAGAATCATAATGCCCGCGCATATTATCAAAGAGGCGAATATGATACGTTTGATTGTCACCAGTTTTTTCATAGGGGCCTCCTTTAGTAATAGAAAACGTATCCTGTCAGGTGTATACCACGGTATGGCAGAAAATGGTTCAGAGACCGCGGAATATTCAGTTAGGGATGTCGAATGCCGGGGTGATCGCCCTGTGATTTTACGGTTGTCTTTTCTGAGCGTTTATAAGTGAACAGGTCTAATCCATGTGTATCTTGAACGCGTCCGCTGGCTTAATTATCGTGCATCCTGTTATATGATGAGTTTTGCCAGGAGTTCCTTGGAAACATCCTCAACGCCGGGCCTTCCGTCAAGCTCAATGATCCTGGGTATCCCGCCCCTGCTTTGGGAAATATCCTTGTAGAAATTCAACGCGGCCATTGTGCCTGATTTATCGTCGTAGTATATGTCATGCCGCTTATCAATGGCCTCCTCATCCTGGTCATCCGGCCTTGTCTCGAGGTCTCCACCGCAGACCCTGCATTTGTCGCCAACAGGTTTGATGGCGTCAATATTTATATTGTTAGGGTGATTATTATCGTTCACACACAGCCGGCGACCCATTATGCGGTCTTTGGCTGTCTTTCGGTCTAAGACAATCTCAATTACTATATCAATTTTAATAGACTCCTTTTCAAGGGACCTGTCCAATTCCTTGGCCTGAGCGAGGTTCCTGGGGAAACCGTCCAAGAGCCAGCCGTCCCCGCAGTCTTCCTCCTTGATACGGTCAAGGATTATTGGGATAGTGACACTGTCCGGCACCAAGTCACCACGGTCTATATATGCCTTGGCCTTTTTACCTAGATCCGTCCCCCTTGAGATATTATCCCTGAAGATAACACCGGTTTCAATGTGGGGTATGCGCAATCTTCCCTTCACGATCGCACCCTGAGTTCCCTTGCCGCTCCCGTTAGGGCCAAAAAAAAGGACATTCATGACTTTATCTCCTTTGCGGTTTTTCCCGAAAAACTATTCCAATTATATAGAAATGTCAAGGAGCCTGGCGTGTATAGGTATCCCTAAATCATCCCGGGGTTCCCACCGGGTTGACATCCCTTTAATAATTCGGTAAAAAAATGGTGATATCCTGTCAATGACTACGCTAGTTACCGATATCATTCTTTTGCTATATAGCTTATGGGGCAACTTAGCTGATAGCTCATAGCGTAGTGCTTAAATAGTTGATTCGTTAAGTGGTTAAAGGTTTAATAACAACTAAGGATTAAGGAGCTCATTGCTCGTAGCGATAGCTTCTGGATTCTGTATGTTGACTTTCTTTCCCTAATAGCTAACAGCTAATAGCTACTACAGCCAAGGAGGATGATCTATGAATTGCAGGATAGATACAGTGCGTGCCATGGAGATTCTGGATTCACGAGGTAACCCGACCATCCGGGTATTTGTCACTCTGGATAACGGCTTACGCGTTTGGGCCTCAGTCCCGTCAGGGGCCTCGACGGGCGAGAATGAGGCTGTTGAACTGCGTGACGGTGACGGTAAAAGGTACGGCGGAAAAGGGGTTTTGAAGGCCGTAAACAATGTCAATGAACTGATTGCGCCAGTCCTGGTGGGGATGGATCCCTCCCTGCAGGTGGAAATCGACCGGATGATGATCGAGCTGGACGGGACTCCGAACAAGGGGAAACTGGGGGCGAACGCCATCCTTGGTGTTTCCATGGCTGTGACGAGGGCAGCGGCGGCGGCATCAGGTCTTCCCCTGTATCTATACCTTGGCGGCCCCGGCGCTTTCCGACTCCCCATGCCCATGATGAATATACTGAACGGCGGGAAACACGCCGATAATAGCGTGGATTTTCAGGAGTTTATGGTTATGCCCATAGGCGCGCCTAGCTTCAGGGAGGCTATTCGCTATGGGGCCGAGACCTTTCACGCGCTGAAGAAGATCTTGGGGAAAAAGGGTTACAGCACGGGTGTAGGTGATGAAGGTGGCTTCGCCCCTGATCTCAAGAGCAATGATGAGGCCTGCGAGGTCATTCTTGAGGCCATAGATTCTGCCGGGTATGCGCCGGGGAAGGATCTGGCCATCGCCCTTGACCCTGCCGCGAGCTCCTTTTTTGAGAAAGGGAGCTACCACCTGAGCAAGTCCAGTCAGGGAAAGAAAACCAGTTCCGAGATGACGGAAATCTATAGATCCTGGGTTGAAAAATATCACGTTGTTTCCATAGAGGACGGACTCGGGGAAAACGATTGGGAGGGCTTTCGCGAACAAACCGCTGCCTTGGGGCAGGTGATCCAGATTGTAGGCGATGACCTCTATGTTACCAATACCCGTTTTATTGAGCGCGGCATTCGAGAGAATGCATCCAACGCTGTTCTGATAAAGCTGAACCAGATCGGAACCGTCACGGAGACCATCGAGGCCGTGGAACTATGCCGCAGAGCGGGGTGGGGTTTTGTGATCTCTCACCGTTCAGGGGAAACAGAAGACTCTTTTATTGCCGACTTTGCCGTTGCAATGGGAGGGGGACAGATCAAGACGGGATCCGTCTGCCGAAGTGAACGTATTGCCAAGTACAACAGGCTGATGGAGATAGAGGCCGAGCTGGACAGGGCGGCTGTGTTCGGCAATCCTTTGGCGCAGGCTGATTAGCCCCGTAAGCGTCGGCACGCTAGGCGTGTCCGGGATGATGTCATCCCGATGCCCTTCTTATTTGCGGTGAGAGGGGAAGATCCCTCAGGCCAATTTCCAACGGGAACCCACAATGCCTTTTCACATCTCCGGAATCGAGGTTGCGGTATGGATCCCGCCCCTGGTCGCCGCGGTAATTTCTTTTTTCACTTCCATGGCCGGGGTGTCTGGAGCATTCCTTCTTCTGCCTTTCCAGGTGTCTTTCCTCGGGTACACCGCACCGTCGGTAAGCGCTACCAATCAACTGTTCAATATCGTGGCCATCCCCGGCGGAGTCTACAGGTATTATAAAGAGGGACGGATGGTGTGGCCCCTGGCCTGGGTGATGGTGGCCGGTTCCCTGCCCGGGGTCTTTATAGGCGCCATACTTCGTATAGTGTATCTTCCGGATCCGCGAACCTTCAAGCTCTTTGCCGCAGGGGTTCTGTTCTATGTCGGGTTTAAGCTGGTACTGGATCTGGTGAAGAAAGATTCGCGTAACGCGGACACGATCAACAGTGGAAAAGGCTTTCGGGAGATGATGAGCGGACATCGCCCCAAGACTGGGGCACAGGAGCTTTCGGCTAACGTCTCATTATCGTCCGTCAAGGTCATCCATTTCAATTTTAAACGACTCGTGTATACCTTTTATGGGGAAAGTTTTGACATCCCGTTCTGGGGCGTCTTTATCCTCAGCCTTATCGTCGGCATCGCGGGAGGGATATACGGCATAGGAGGCGGTTCAATTATCGCCCCCCTTTTCGTGACCTTTTTCGGGCTGCCGGTCTATACGGTTGCCGGTGCTGTCCTGATGGGAACCTTTGTCACCTCTATTGCCGGGGTTGTTTCTTACAAGGCCATCGCACCGCTGTATCCCGACATATCGGTGGAACCGGATTGGCTTCTGGGGATACTGTTCGGGCTGGGCGGGATGGTGGGGATGTACCTTGGTGCGCGCTGTCAGAGATTTATGCCGGCAAGGGCCATCAACTGGATGCTGTCCGTCATTATTATCTTTACTGCTTTTAGTTACATCACCCAGTTTTTGAAATATTGATGAAGCATATTCTGTTAGATCCTTATCCAAGTCTTTTGGGTGAAACAGGGGGATTATGTGATGGATTTCAAGATAATGCTTACAACTTTCGGGATGATATTTCTGGCCGAATTGGGAGACAAGACCCAACTGGCGACCCTTGCCTTTGCGGCTGAAAGCAAGACACGGCTGGCTGTATTTTTGGGGTCAGCAGGCGCTCTGGTGTTGAGTGCCTTGTTGGCGGTGGTGTTTGGATCCGCCGTAGGCAGGTGGGTCCCCTCAAGCCATATGCAGATAGGAGCCGGTGTGCTGTTCATTATGCTGGGCCTATGGATGTTGTTATCTTAAATCAAAAAAATCCTTGACAGCTGGGGGCTTAAAAACTATATTCCAAAAGAGGAATATAGAAGGATATCAAAATGAAAGATTTTATCAAGGTAATGAAGGCCCTCTCAGATCCCAACCGGGTCAAGATGATTAAGATGCTTCAGCACAAGGCAATGTGTGTCTGCGAGATCCGGGAGGCGCTCCAGATCGCACAATCCAGTGTCTCCAAGCACCTGAAAATTCTGGAAGAAGCGGGCCTTGTCGATTACACAAAAGATGGACTATGGGTAAATTATCATCTTACGGATGGAAGGGAA
>CAYUYB010000101.1:0-8635 GCA_964449025.1 uncultured Desulfobacteraceae bacterium | reverse complement strand
AAACTTTTTGAAATTCAACGTAATGCGGCCTTTAAAATACATACCTACAAGCACACGACCATGGGTTTCCTGGAAGACATCGAGGACATGCCCAACCAGTTCGATTACACCAGGGAATTTTTTAACCGCTACTACCGACCGGAAAGAACCACTATCATTCTTGCCGGTGATCTGGAGCCGGAAAAGACATTTAAACTGGTTCAGAAGTACTGGGGAGGATGGGAGCGCGGCGATTATCCCGACGATATACCACAGGAGCCCGAACCAGAAGGCCCGGTATATGAACATGTGGAATGGAATTCTTCCACCCTGCCCTTGATAATGGTGGCGTTTCACGGTCCCGCGTTCTCGGAAACCGAAAATGATCTGGCTGCCATGGAAATCCTGGGTGAGATTGGCTTTGGCCGAAGCTCAGACCTGTACCAAAAGCTGGTAGTGGATGAACAAAAGGTCGACCGGCTCGAACCCTATTTCCCCAAAAGGATAGATCCCTACCTGCTGACCGTGATAGCACGCCTAAAGGATCCGACTGATATCTGGTATGTGCGGGATGAAATCTTAAAGACTTTTTCAAAATTCCGTCTCGAACCGGTTTCAAATCAAAAGCTGAAACAAATGAAATCGCGCATGAAGTATACCTTTGCCGCCCGCATGGACAATTCAGAGGCCATTGCCGAAGCGCTGGTACCCTACTTCACAAAAAACCGCGATCCGGAGACTATTAACCGCGTCTACAACCTGTACGATAACATCACGGCATCCGATATTAGCGAAGACGCGGAAAAATACCTGACAGACAAACGGCTTGTGGTAATTTCACTTTCCCATGACCCTCTGCCCCCTTCCGAATGCGCCTCAGGTTCTATAGACAAGCTTGTAGAGAACTCGAAACAGGGGGCACCGGAGATCGAAACCGTGCTGCTGCGATCGAAATCACCGCTGATCAATTTCAGGATATTATTCCATACTGGCGCGGCTTACGACCCGGAAGGCAAAGAAGGGCTCGCAAAGCTTACCGCCGCCATGATAACCGATGCCGGCAGCGAATCGATGAACTACAAAGAGATCCGGGAGGCCCTCTATCCCATGGCGGCCGGTTTCAATAACCAGGTGGATAAGGAGATGACCGTGTTTACCGGCACAATACACGCGGATAATCTAAATCCATATTACGAGATTATATCGGGCCAGCTCTTAAATCCCGCATTGGACGAAGAGGATTTCAAACGCGTCAAGACTGATCTCATCAACCGGATCAGAGTTGACCTGCGCGACAATAATGAAGAAGAGCTGGGCAAAGAAGCGCTGTACGAAATGATCTACGAAAATCATCCTTACGGGCATCTAAATCTGGGGCACATCAAAACGCTTGAGAACCTGACCATCGACGATGTCAGGGATTTCTACCTGCGAAATTACACCCTGGCGAACATGACGCTGGGCATGGCCGGTAATTTCAGTAATAGCTTCCTGGACAGGGTAATAAAAGACTTAGGCGCTTTACCCGAGGGCAGGATAATGAAAGTTGAGTTGCCGAAACCAGAAAAAATCCATGGGTTTGAAGCTAGAATCATAGGAAAAGAGACGCGCGGAAATTTTGTTTCTTTTGGATTTCCGATTGAAGTCACCCGCGGAGATCCCGATTTTGCCGCACTCTGGCTGGCGCGCTCTTACCTCGGCGAGCATCGTTCATTCAACGGAGTCTTATTCAACCGCATCCGTGAGGTAAGGGGTATGAATTACGGTGATTACGCCTACATCGAATATTTTCCTGACGGGATGTATCAATTTTACCCCGATCCCAATCTTAGCCGCGGCCAGCAGATCTTCCAGATCTGGATTCGCCCTGTTGAGTCTGTTGAGAATGCGCATTTCGCAACGCGCGTGGCGATTTACGAACTGAATAAACTTATCAAAGAAGGTATCAGCCGGAAAGATTTTGAAGCGACCAGGGCCTATCTGACCAAATTTGTCAATATCCTCAACAAGACCCAGGACCGGCGGCTTGGCTACGCGCTCGACAGTGATTACTATGGTATCGGCGAATACACAAAAACCATGGTCGACGCGCTCACCGGACTCACTATCGGCGATGTCAATAAGGCGATTAAAAGGCACCTGCAGGCCGTGAATATCAAGTTCGTTTTCATCACAAAAGACGCTGAGGACTTGAAAAATCGCCTGGTAAACAACGCCCCCTCAAAGATGATCTACCCGGCGGACAAACCGGACGCGTTGCTGGAGGAAGACAAAATCATAGAGAACTACAGCCTCGGTTTCGATGCCGAAAAAATAGCTATCGTCCCGGTCGAAGAAGTCTTCTTAAAGTAATAAATCAAGGGACCCTTTTCGTCACTTTCAGGAGAAATATAGTTATGGCTAAATCAGAATGGATTGATATTACCTTCCCTTTTCCGGTAGACAGGCCCATGCCATATTTCCCTACCGATCCCCAACCGCCCAGTGTCACGCGAATCTATGACAGAACCAAAGGCGATCCGGTCACCATGTCGCAAATCAACATAAATTCACACAACGGCACACATATCGACGCGCCCTTTCATTTCATGGCCGAAGGGACAACAATCGACATGATGCCGCTTGATACGGCGATTGGTCCCGCCCGGGTGATTGAGATTAAAGACCCTGTGAGTATTAAACTCGAGGAAGTTGAATCATATGACATCAAAGAAGGTGAAAGGATCCTGTTTAAGACCAAAAATTCCTCTTATGCCTATAAGACGACTGATTTCTTCACCGATTATGTCTATTGCGCCAATGAAGTCGCCTATTATTTAAAAGATAAAAAGATTCGGCTGGTGGGAGTCGACTATGTGACTATCGGAAATCATAAAGACTTGGAGAATATAAAAACCGTCCATGAGACCCTCCTGGGAAACGGCATTTATATCATTGAGATGTTAAACCTTGATGGCGTGACGCCCGGTAATTATGAGATGATATGTTTACCTCTACGCATGGAAAAAGGTGACGCAGGTCCCTGTCGCGCCATCATCAGGCCGTCAGTTTGATTTAAGGTTACATGTGGTTTCTATACCATCTATCTATTTGACGGTTTAGGATGGTTTGGATATAATCTAATCCTGAAATATCAAGCTATCATATTACATTTGGTGTAATAGGGCGCGTTCATTCAGGAATTGCCGGTAGAGTGTTTAAGCGCGCTGTTCATAAGAAATGCTGAAATTCCGCCTGTTGATGGTAGTCTCCTGATATAAACGGAAATATACTGCGGGGAGGGTGTTTATATGGCTTTTGAATCAAATCTTTTCAATAATCTATCGTTCAAAACCCTTGCCTTACGAGCGTTTCTCTGTCTGATGCCCGCGACCATGCTTCCGCCTACCGCGGTATCCGGGGCGGATATAGACGCGAATACCTCGCGCTGCGCGGCTATTGTTAACCTTGCAACACCGGATTTTGTGGTTGAAAAGGCCGAGATTGTCCCCGCGGGACCGGCCCCTGCTCCCGACGGCAGCGGTGTAGTGGATGGCGAGGGTGAACTCCTTCCCGAACATTGCCTGGTTCAGGGTATGATCAATCCCCGTATCGGCGCGGGAGGAAAAAAATTCGGTCTGGGTTTCGATCTTCGCATGCCGACAAAATGGAACGGACGCTTTGCCTTCCATGGTGGTGGCGGTATGGATGGCAGACTTGCTCCGGCCTTAGGCGATATTTTCGGCTCAGTAAGGCCCTCGGCCCTGGCTCGCGGTTTTGCCGTTGTCGCGACGGATGGCGGACATCGCGGCGATTGGCTCGACGGCTCCTTCGGCCTCGACCAGCAGGCACGCATAGACTATGCCTATAACGCGCTGGGAGCGGTCACTCCCAAGGCCAAGGAACTGGTCGAAAAATATTACGGCTCCGCACCATCCTACTCTTACCTGCTGGGATGTTCCAACGGCGGCCGTCAGGGATTGACGGCGTCTCAGCGTTTCCCGCTCTATTTTGATGGCATTGTTGCCGGGGATCCGTCCATAAAATTTTCCAGGGTGACTGTTGATCAAATGTGGAATCTTCACGTAGCCGCGCGCATCGCGCCAAAGGATGAAAACGGTCGACCTATCATTTCACGCGCCTTTTCTGACAGTGATTTACGGCTGGTAGCTGAAAGCGTTCTTAAACGTTGCGACGCGCTGGACGGTCTGGCCGACGGCATTATCAACGATTGGCAAGGCTGCGACTTTGATCCCGGAGTCCTGACCTGTAAAGGTGAAAAGACAGGTGGATGTCTCTCAAAGGCGCAGGTGACCGCATTGAGGGATCTCCACGCGGGACCGAGCGCGAGTGACGGAAGGCCGCTTTATGGCGCCTTTAATTATGATACCGGCATTGCCGATCCGATCTGGCGGGCCATGCACTTTGGCTCATCCGGAACGGGAGAATGGGACGCCGCTGACGCGACACTGGGTTTAAGTAATATGAGATATTATCAATTGACGCCCCCTGATCCCGACCTCGATCCCCTGGACTTTGATTTTGATCGGGATGTAGAACGTACCCGTCATACCGGGGCGATTAGTGATGCAGATTCCACCTTCCTGGAGACCTTCGCTCGTCATGGAAAGATGATCGTCTATAACGGGTTGTCCGATCAGGGCATGGCCTCAAGCGTGCTTGCCGACTGGTATGATGAAGTATTGAGAGTTAATGGTGAGTCTATCAGGGATTCGGTAAGATTATTTCTTATTCCCGGTATGTGCCATTGTGACGGCGGTCAGGCCACGGACAGATTCGATATGCTCGAAGCCATAATGGCATGGGTCGAAGAAGGACGAGCGCCGGATCGAATAATAGCAACGGGCAAGGCCTTTCCGGGCCTATCAAGACCGCTTTGCCCATACCCCCTGGTGGCGCGTTACAAGGGGGGCGAGGTAAACAACGCCGATAGTTTTGTGTGCGCCGAGTAGATCACAATAAGATCCCATCGCCTGAAAAGATACGGCAATATACTATCTTGCTCGCCTCATACTCAACTTGACCGTGCGGAATATATTGATGATCGCTGAAAGCAACATTGATAATCGTCAAAAAAATCAGGGGGACTATCTATGCGAACAAGATTTTTGATCATTGCCTTTATTCTTATCTCCTTGCCCTGCCTCGCTAAGGCCCAAGAGAACAGCGATTCCTGCGACCGCGCGTGCCTGGAGAATTATGTCGACAGGTATATGGACGCGATGCTCGAGAATAATCCAAGCCTTGAGCTTTTTTCAAGGGACTGCAAATTTACCGAAAACGGTGTCAGACTACCACTTGGCAGCGAGGGACTGTGGTTTAACATGTCTGTCAAGGGGGACTATAAATTTTATGTCCCTGATGAGGAAACACAACAGATCGCCTTTCTGGGCACAGCCCGTGAAGGGGGAGGAGATGGTCAGGGACAAGGTCAAACGGTGGCCTTGGCCATAAGACTTAAGATAGCTGATAAGCTGATTACCGAAGCCGAACAGATTGTCATAAGACCGGCCAGCGACACTATGGGCATGACCGGAAATCTGTCAACAGGTGAAAGTGTGGAAAAACTGGGGGCGCCCCATAAAATTTTCATGGAAGCTATTCCGGTGAAAGAACGGGCTTCCAGGGAAGATCTGATCAGGACCGCCAACTATTATTTCTCGGGCCTGCAGAAGAATGATCACGGCAAAGGCTATTATCCCTTTACGGATGACTGCCATCGTGTTGAAAACGGCATGCCGGCGACAAATGTCCCTCTAGCAGAAGGACAGAAGCGGCCTGATCCAGAGACTGCCACCGTGTATTCATCACACTGGGGATGCAAGGAGCAGTTTGAGTCGGGGACTATGGGTTTTATAACGCGAGTCCGTGACCGTCGATTCGTGGCCGTAGATCGAGAGCGCGGTATCGTATTCGCCTTTGGGTTTTTTGATCATGATTCCCTTAACTGGACATGGCAGCTTGCAGAGCTTTTTAAGATAGAAAAGGGTAATATTCGAAGGATTGAGGCTATTTTTCACAGGTGCCCCTACGGAATGAACTCCGGGTGGAGTACCTATGAGCAGGGAATGTCCGACGGTATACAGAGTGTGAGGTAATTTCCAGGTATAAATTATCAATCAGTCATTGCTTTAATTATTGCTGGACCCTGTTCAATAATTCGTCATTCCCCGGCTCAACCGGGGAATCCAGTTGTTTTAATGATGTCATTTCTAGACGAAAACCGAGAAATCTTATTGTTCCAGCCATCTTTAAAAACAACATTTCTCCATTGGCTCGAAAAGTCAATTATAAATATTGCCACAAAATAACCATATTCATATAAACACAACAGGAGGGACCTTCAATGAAAAAAATTATCTTAGCATTGGTTGCTATTCTTTTATTATCCACCGCCTCCTTTGGGTATCAATGTCAGACACTCGACCGTGGGCGCCTTGTAGCTCTCATGAAAGATTACCTGGCAGCCCTGGTTGCCCATGACCCTTCGGCGGTCCCCTTTGACCAATATGTAAAGTATACCCAGAACACGGCTGAGATTCCTGTGGGTTACGGCCTGTGGGAAACGGCTTCGGGCGGCCCTTCGGAATTTCAGATATACGCGGCCGATCCCGTCAATCAGCAGGTGGCCGGTCTATTTATGATGAAAGAAAACAACGACGAGGATATTTTGCTGGGAGTTCGTCTGGCCCTGCGGCGAGGAAAGATCTCCGAAGTCGAGCATCACGTGGTTAAAAGCAATGAAATCAATATACGGAATTTACAAAAACCTCGTCCCGGACTTGTAGAAGACATAGCCCCCGAGGACGGGACACCCAGGGAGCAGATGTTCGATATAGGGCTATCCTACTATGACGCCCTCACGGGTGAAGACGGCACCCTCGCGCCATTCGCCCTGGAATGCCAACGCCGTGAGAACGGGGGTATCTCCGTGGGAGGCAAGAAAGAAGATTTCCCTGAACCAAAGGAGGCGCCAAGGGATTTCGCACCACCTGAGGCGACCGATCCGGAAATGATGAAGCTGGCAAAGGCCCTTTCCCTTGTGCCAAATACGTGCGAAGGTCAGATCACTGCCGGTGTATGGGGTTATATATCCGAAATCAGAAACCGCCGTCTCCTGGTGATAGATGAACAAAAGGGCCTGGCAGTCGGTTTTTCCAATCTCTATCACGACAGCAAGCTTAAGACCATGAAGCTCAACGGCATTCCCGGGGTGGACAGTGTACCGGCCTATCAGGGGACATTCAATATGCCGGCTATCCATTTCTTCAAGATCAAAAAAGGAGAGATTTACGATATAGAGGCAACGGGCCTGGTACTCCCCTATGGGACAAAGACCGGGTGGGAATAAAAGATTGATTATCGCAAACTTCGTTGATCGATTATCAGGGTTCGAGGGATCAATGAACCAGGGGACGTCCATAGGTTTATAAGTCGACACTGATTGCTAATATAATAAGGTTCTGAACTTATAGACGTCCCTCCTCTCACTGATCACTTTTTTATGGATCCGTCGGAATCTATAAAGATGTACTTGTCCCTCATGTCCTCCGGTACCAGGTCTCGCCTCGCGGTCTCGGCCAGCTTGGGGCCGTAGTGCGCCTGGATAAACAGGAACGGCCGGGTCACCTTTTTAACGGTAAAGGGGCAATGCACGGTGTTTTCCGGGATGTAGATCAGCGTGGATTTGTTGATGATATGCCTTTCCATTTCCTCTCCCATGAAAAGCTCGAATTCCGCTCCCAGGTCCTCCGGGTGTTCCGGATCAGAACCGAGCGCCACCAGCACCTCCGGAACCGGGTGCGTGTGGGGCCCGTGCCCCAGTGTCTTTGTGGCCATTTCCCCCATCCACATGGCTGAAAAGTAGTCACATCCTTTGATGATATCGTTGTCGGCGAACGTCACGAACATCTTGGTTGCGCCGAAGCCGATCTCCCTCTCTTCGGGAGTCAGTTCGTTAAGAAAACACTTGCGGTATTTCGATCCCTCGGGAGCGGTGCGATCGACCGGATTCGCGGTCGCGGCCAGGCCCTCCTTCGACGGCGTGAAGGCCGCCGAAAACATACTTGCTAGGGCAATCCCTGCGGCGCCCGCCGTAATCTCCTTCACAAATCCCCTACGTGTCGTGCCTTTTTCCGTGTCTCGGTCAGAACTCATGTGTGCGTCTCCTTTGGATAAATGGTTGATAATTCTATGCCGGGAGCGGCGCGAAATCCGTCGGTCCGACAAGCGTCACGTTCATTCCCATCAGGGCGTCCTCGATGGCCCTGGTATAATTGCCGAGCACCATAATCTGGTGAAGCCCCGGGATGTTTTGAAGGAAGCGGTCGGCATCCCTGATTTTCACATCTATTGTGTTAGCGCAGACGTTGTTCATGACACCGCTTCTGGACGGGGCCCGGTCCGTGTCCATTACCTGGCTTTCAATCCGTCCCGGCCACAACGCGAAGCCTTTAAGATCCTTGCTGAATCCGCCCGTAAGGATTCGCCCGCGCCGCGGAAATTCGACTTGCGGCACGGCCCCTCTACCCGACCCGTGGTAATCGTGAAGCATGTACCTCATCTGCGCGGCGTCCGGGCCGTTCATCTTCAACGGGGCGACGCAGTGACTCACGGTAATCTTTGAATCCAGGGGGTCCATCGACATCAGGTTGCA
>CAYUYB010000100.1:0-8638 GCA_964449025.1 uncultured Desulfobacteraceae bacterium | reverse complement strand
CGATAGCTGAAGGCTGAATGCTGACAGCTAATAGCTGACTGAGAGGGTTCGTTCCCCGAACGAACCGATAGCTGAGGGCTGATGGCAAACAGCTAACAGCTTATGGATTAAGGAGTAAACAGCATTTATGTCTCTGATAGTGCAAAAATACGGCGGGACATCGGTCGGGAATATCGAGAGGATAAGGGATGTCGCCAGAAAGGTCATCGATACCTACAAGCGGGGTAACAGGATGGTGGTGGTTTTATCAGCCATGGCCGGCCAGACCGACGGACTGATAAACCTGGCCCATGAGGCGGTGGATGATCCGGACCCCAGGGAACTGGACGTGCTTGTTTCAACAGGCGAACAGATAAGTGTTTCGCTTCTCGCCATGGTGATAAAGTCAATGGGGTATGACGCGTGTTCCCTGCTGGGATTCCAGGTGGGCATCCTCACGGATGAATTTTATGGAAAGGCCAGGATCCATGAGATCAAGACAAGACGCATCTTCGACGAACTGGAGAAGGACAGGATAGTTACCGTGGCAGGATTCCAGGGCATGAATAATGAAGATAATATCACCACCCTGGGTAGAGGAGGTTCCGATACCACAGCCGTCGCCCTGGCCGCCGCTTTAAACGCGGATGTGTGCGAGATCTACACTGATGTGGACGGGGTTTACACCACTGACCCCAGGATTTGTCCTCGCGCCAGGAAGATGGAGAATGTCTCCTATGAAGAGATGCTGGAGATGGCAAGTCTCGGGGCAAAGGTGCTGGAGATAAGATCAGTAGAATTCGCGAAAAAGTTCAATGTTCCTTTACACGTAAGGTCAACATTTACGAATGAAAGGGGTACCATGGTAATAGCCGAGTCAAAAGATATGGAAAAGGTGCTCGTATCAGGTGTCGCGTTCAATAAGAACGAGGCCAGGATCACGGTATCAAAGGTGCCTGACAGGCCCGGTATCGCCTCGCTTATATTCAGGCCTCTGGTGGATGCCGGGATTGTGGTAGATATGATCGTGCAAAACACGAGCGAAGAAGGGTTAACGGACCTAACCTTCACGGTCACAAAGCCGGATTTTTATAAGGCCATGAAGTTGCTCAGCAAGGTTGCCGAAGATATAGGGGCTCAGAAGGTCCTGGGCGATGAGGATATAGCAAAGGTTTCCATAGTGGGAGTAGGGATGAGGACTCACGCGGGCGTCGCTCAAAAGATGTTTGAGACCCTGGCCAATGAAAATATAAATATCATGATGATAAGCACATCCGAGATAAAGGTCTCCTGTGTGATAGAGGAGAAATACACGGAACTTGCGGTAAGGGTGCTTCATGAGGCGTTCGGGCTTGAAGAGAAAAAAGATTCAGAATGACGGAGGCGCCTCGGGGATGCTGGTCGTGCTGCTTATGGCCGTGGTGGTCCTCTGGGTGCAGGAGGGTTTCATCAGTCCGGATGGTGGTGAGGCACTGTGTGATGATCCGGTGTACGGCCAGATCGAAGGAGATATCAATCGTCCCGGCGTCTACGCCTTTTGCGGAAGGATTACCCTGGATGATTTGATAGAGAGGGGCGGAGGATTTGAGGGGGAAGATTATCCTCATCCCATGCCTGATGATACGTGTCTTGAGTCAGGGGCGAAGGTTACTATTAATAACGATCATGATGAATGGAATATCCATGTCGAAGGGATCTCCGCCTTTTATAAGGTTACCCTGGGCATCCCTATCTCTGTTAACACCGAATCGGAAGAGGGACTTACCGCGATACCGGGGATAGGGCCCTCCATGGCCGGGGCGATAATCAAGGAGAGGGATAGGAGGGGAGGGTTCAAAGGGCTTGGGGAATTGAAGGATGTGTACGGGATAGGAGACAGGCTTTATGAGAGGATCCTTCCGTATGTTGAGTTGTAACGGTAAATAAGGATTAAGGATTATTTCGGGATTAAGTAAGGGCTAAGGATTAAGAATAAATTTTCCTAATCCGTAACCCGCTAATCCCTAATCCCTGTTTAACGATTTGACCATTTGACCGGTGACCAATAACCGGCACCAAATAACTAATAACTAATAACTAATAACCAATAACCAATAACTAATAACTAATAACTAATAACTAATAACTAATAACTGACAACCGACAACTGACAGCTAATAGCTACCTGTTGAAAAATCTGAAGAGAGCGGCGGTGTGTGATGAAAGTAAAAAAGACTATTCCTGACTGGGTGATTGGAGTTGGTGTAACGGTTTTTTTCCTGTTCATTTCTTTCACCGGGGTGCTTGATTTTACCGGGGCGATCGAGATGAAGACCTTTGATTTCAGGGCCAAACTCGCAGCTTCGGACGCGAGAAACCCGGACATCGAGATTGTAGCCATCTCGGAAGATGATCTGGCCGAATTCGGACGGTGGCCGTGGTCCAGGGACATCCTGGCACAGGGGATTGATAATCTTTCCATGGCCGGGGCCAGGGTGATCGCCCTGAATATACTGTTCACCGAACGTGAGGAGAGCGCCGGCCTAAAGGTTATCAGAGAGCTGAAAGAGGATTACGAGAGCATGGGATTGGACAGTGATGATGAAGGAC
Organism: uncultured Desulfobacteraceae bacterium; assembly: GCA_964449025.1. Classification (GTDB taxonomy): domain Bacteria; phylum Desulfobacterota; class DSM-4660; order Desulfatiglandales; family HGW-15; genus CAYUYB01. The sequence goes on along the minus strand of CAYUYB010000100.1, from coordinate 6,070 downwards.
TCACCTTTTATTCCAGGCTGGCCCAGGCGGAGACGGACCTTGACAATGACGCCAAACTGTATAACGCCGTCAGGAAGGCCGGAAATGTGGTTTTCCCCGTGTATTTCGACCTGAGCAGCACCGGGACGGATAAAGAGGCCCCGGATTTTATAATCAGAGATTCATTTAAGCAGATAAAAGGGATGAATGATGAATTTGCCTTATCGTATATGATCTGGCTGAAGAAGATTATCCCCCTTCTCCCTTCTCTTGCGGAGGTCGCGGCATCCACGGGCCATAACAATCTTTTCCCGGACAGTGACGGTTATGTCAGATCTCAGATACATGTTATCGGATATCAGAAGGACGTCTTTTTCCCTTCCTATCCCATAGCTATTGTCAGGACCTTTCTGGGTTTGGGGGACGATGAGGTTGTGTTGACTCTGGGGGATGGAATCAGTCTGAAGACGAGCCCCTCCACAACAGTTAAGGTGCCTGTCATAGATTATGAGATGAAGACGCTTTTGAGCTGGAATGCCGGACCTAATATAGCCTTTCATCAGATACCCTTTTCCAGTATCTATAAGAAGGGTATTCAGCCCGGCGTTTTCAAGGACAAGATAGTGATAATCGGGCCCACCGCTTCCGGCATAGGGGATCGTTTTGTCACGCCCGTTTCGGGACAGATGCCCGGAGCGGAGGTCGTCGCGAACTCGGTTGCCAATATCCTCTCCCAGAGGTTTTTATCCCGGCCACCATGGGTGGGTTTCATGGAACTGGGCATGCTTATCATTTTTGGTCTTTACATATCATTCGCCCTCCCGAGGTTGAAGGCGGGCATCGGTGCCGTTACCACACTATTGCTTTTTGTCTCTTACGGGATTGCAGGCACGGTCCTGTTCTTTTCAAACAGCGTATGGGTGAAGCTATCCGCGCCCATGCTTCTCTTGATAGTTGGATACATCCTGATCGTCTCAAAGCGGTTTCTTATCACCGAAAGGACCAAGGAGAAGGTTGAAGCCGATTCAATGGAGACCAACAAGATGTTGGGCCTTTCCTTTCAGCAGCAGGGGATGTTGGACCTCGCGCTGGAGAAATTCCGCAAGATCCCTATCGATGAGGAGGGGAGCAAGGACCTTTTGTACAATCTGGGGCTTGATTTTGAAAGGAAAAGGCAGTTCTCAAAGGCCCTGTCCACATATAATCTGGTCATCGCGGATGGCCATAATTTCAAGGATCTGGATGAAAGGATCCCCAAATTAAAGGGGGCCGAGGCCACCATGATCTTTGGCGGAGCGGGGATGGCGCACCCCGGCGACATAGGGGCTACCATAATGAATATGGACACCAAGCCCACGCTTGGCAGATACGAGGTTACGGGCGAACTGGGCAGGGGAGCGATGGGGATCGTCTACAAGGGGGAAGACCCCAAGATCCATCGGACAGTGGCTATCAAGACCGTGAGGCTCTCTGATTTTGACGAAAGCATGCTGGATGAGATGAAGGAGAGATTTTTCAGGGAGGCGGAATCCGCTGGGCTGCTGACACACCCCAATATAGTCACCATATACGACGCCGGGGAGGAACACGATCTGGCCTTTATAGCCATGGAATTTCTCAGGGGGACGGATCTGGAGGGATACACCAAGAAGGAGAATCTGCTGCCTGTCCGTGAAACGCTGACCATTGTGGCCAGGGTCGCTGAGGCCCTGGACTACGCCCACAGCAAGGGTATTGTCCATAGGGATATTAAGCCGGCCAATATCATGCGTCTCGAGGAGAGTAAGGAGATCAAGGTAACCGATTTCGGGATCGCCCGGATAGCCTCTTCGTCCAAGACCAAGACCGGTGTCGTATTGGGAACGCCCTCATACATGTCTCCGGAGCAGGTCGCGGGCAAAAGGGTGGACGGAAGGTCGGACATCTTTTCCCTGGGTGTTGTCCTCTTCGAGATGCTGTGCGGGGGGAAACCCTTTACGGGTGAGGATATGGCGTCTTTAATGTATCAAATTGCCAAAGAGAGACATCCTTCGGTGCGTTCAATAAATCCCAAGGTCCCCCAGGTCGTGGAGAGGATTATAGACAGGGCGCTGGAGAAGGAGGTTGAGAAGAGGTATCAGAAGGCGGGTCAGATGGCCGCGCACCTGAACCAGGTCGTGGTAAAGATTGATGAGATTAAGGCGAGTAAGGGGGGGACAACCGGAAGCTGAAGCTGGAATGGAGGGCATAAACCATTATGAAACTGAATGTTGCGGGTAAGACCCATATAGGACTGAAAAGGAAGATTAACGAGGACAGTTATCTGGTGAGCCCTGAAATGGGTTTGTATGTGATTGCCGACGGAATGGGGGGTCACAAAGCGGGAGAGGTAGCAAGTCGTATGATCGTGGACACGATTGCGGACTACTGGCAAAAGGTTGATCTCAAAGAGACTCCCACTGTACCGGAGACCTTGGCGGAGGACCTCTCCATAAAGGCGAAACACCTTGTCAAAGCGATATCTCTGGCCAATACCATGGTCCATGAGGCCCAGAAAAAGCCGGAATACCTCAAGATGGGTTCCACTGTCTCGGCCCTGCTGGTGGAAAAAGATACCTTATGGTCTGCAAATGTGGGAGACAGTCCGGTATATATCCTTGATCAAGGACGCTTGAGACTTGTGTCCGAGGAGCATTCCTTTGAGGCGGAACAGAGAAAGATGGGTTTTTCCGATTCTTTCGGGTCAACCAACCCCCTGATGAAGAATATGCTGACAAGGGTTATTGGATTGAATGAGAAGGTGGATATCTATATTATGCCGATTAGGCCCGAGCCCGGAGATATCATACTGGTGTGTTCCGACGGCGTTACGAATTATATGTCCGAAGAATCCATAAAAGACGTGCTTGATAATCCTTCAACGTCCCTTGAAGGTAAGGTGGACCTCTTGATTGAAGGCGCAAACGCGGGCGGAGGAGGGGATAATATAACGGTGATATTGATGGAGGTGCTGAAAGAGGGAAGGTGGGACAGGGTTAAAGGGCTGTTTAAATGATCTTTTTATAATATATCATCAGTTCATTAGGCCATTTCCGGATGATAGATTACGCCCGGATAAGGATGATTGCAGTTAGGGAGTCCTGTCCGGGTTATTTTTGGTTGATCCGGGCGGCTTCTTATAAGTAGGCCGCGCCAGCGAGATAAGAGGGTCAGGAAGCGGCCCATTCGGGGAATGGGCCCTACGGATGAGGGTGGTTTCGCAGGGGCGTTCGCCGAACGAACCGATAGCTGATAGCTGATAGCTCATAGCTCATAACTCATTGCTGATAACTCCGAGGCAAGTTTTATAAATTCATCTATATGGACGGTCTCCGCCCGTCTTCGGGTGTCAATGCCGGCGCTCTCCAATGCCTGACGGATCAAATCATCCCTGTAGAGAGGAAGCGCTCCCTTAAGTGAATTTAAGATGGTCTTTCGCCTGTGGGCAAAGGCGCCTCTTACCACCCGTTTAAGATGGGCCTCATCCTGTATCCTTAAGGGGTAAGGTCTCTCCAGGTCTATATTGAGCACCTCGGAACCCACCTCGGGTCTGGGATAAAAGGCCTCCCTGGACACCTTGACCAGCGGGGAGACAGCCGCGTTATACCTTATCAGCACGGTCATTGCCCCGTATGCCTTTCCACCTGGAGCAGCCAGAAGCCTCTCCGCGAATTCCTGTTGAAACATGAGGACAGCCCTGCTGATAAGATCCCGGCAGGCGATTAGCCTTTCCAGCAAGGGTGAAGATATATTATAGGGGATATTCCCCGCCACCAACAGCTTGTCTTCATCCTTCCCACTCAATCCTCCCAGGTCAAACCTGAGGATATCCTGGTTTATCAGGTCGACGTTTTTGATACCGGATATGGAAAGCCTCTGCCTGAGCATATTTGTCAGTTGAGGATCTTTTTCGACCGCGGTGATCTTACGCACGCGTCCTGCCAGGGGGACAGTCAAGGCTCCCAGCCCTGGCCCGATCTCCAGGACATGATCCGGTTTCCGGAAACCGGCCCCTTCCATGATATGGTCCACAACACCTCTGTCCATGAGAAAATGCTGGCCAAGGCGCTTCTTGGGCCTGTAGCTATTTATCCCCTTTATCTCGTTCATCTTGTCCCGGATTTAACCTTTCCCCTGTCTCCATCCCCGATATCCCCGATGGGATATCGAGACCTCACGTCTATTGAAAGATCAGAGCGCTCGCCCCGCATGATCCTGTAGGATGCGGCCAGGGCGATCATGGCCGCGTTATCCGTGCAATATTCCGACCGCGGATAATAGAAGGCAAATCCGAGCTCTTCGGCATCCTGTTTCAGTCTCGCGCGCAGGGCTTCGTTACGCGCAACGCCACCCGCGAGCACCAGCGAATCAACACCCGATTCTTCACCCGCCTTAAGCAACTTCCGGGAGAGCACGTCAATAATTGCCTCCTGGAATGAGGCGGCAATATCCTCCTCCCGCACGTCATCAGATATGTCCCTGCTATTCCGCCATTTCCGTATATAATTGGAGACCGCTGTCTTGAGACCGCTGAAGCTGAAATCAAAGGAGTCGGGGCCCAGGTAGGCCCTGGGGAAATCAATCCTGTCCGGACGCCCCGACCGGGCTAGCTCCTCGAGAACCGCGCCCCCTGGATATCCCAGCCCCATGATCTTGGCTACCTTGTCAAAGGCCTCTCCGGCGGCATCGTCAAGGGTCTGGCCCATCAATCTGTACTCGCCCATGCCTTTCACGTGGAACAGGCTGGTGTGGCCACCTGAAACGGTAAGCGCCACGAATGGAAACCCCGGGGCGTTCTCCTCCAGAAGAACGGAGAGGATATGGCCTTCCAGGTGATTTACCCCGACCATGGGTAGATGCCTGACAAGGGCGAGGGCCTTCGCGTAATAAAGTCCCACAAGCAGCGACCCTATGAGGCCGGGTCCCACCGTAACACCGATTCCGTCAAGTTCTTCCACGGCAAGGTTCGCCCTGGCCATGGCCTCATCCACCACGGGAACGATATTCCTGATATGCTCTCTGGAGGCAAGCTCCGGCACCACGCCTCCATAGGGATGATGGAGCGCGATCTGTGAATTGACGACGTTTGACAGCACCACAGGTTCTTCGTTAATGACCGCGGCGGATGTATCGTCGCAGGAAGTGTCTATCCCCAGAATATTCATCCTTTTAATGCCTGCTGAGTTTTTAGCTATTCCCCTATAATCTTGACCAGCACCCGCTTCTTTCTTTTCCCGTCAAACTCACCGTAGAATATCTGCTCCCAGGGCCCGAAATCCAGTTTACCGTCCGTTATGGCAACCACGACTTCCCTGCCCATGACCTGGCGCTTCATATGGGCGTCCGCGTTATCCTCTCCCACATTATGGTGATACCGGGAAACCGGTTCATGGGGAGCAAGTTTCTCAAGCCACACATCGTAGTCATGGTGTAGCCCGGATTCGTCGTCGTTGATAAAGACAGAGGCGGTGATATGCATGGCATTGCATAGCAGAAGCCCTTCCATGATCCGGCTCTCCTTGAGGCACTCGTTTACCTGGGGAGTTATGTTCACGAAGCCCCTTCTTGTGGGGATATTGAACCATAGTTCCTTTTTATAGCTTTTCATAATTTTGTCCTTATTGAGAGCTATCAGCTATTGGTTATTGGTCAAACGGTTAAACACTCGTGGCTCTCGGCTCACGGCAAAACCAAGATCCTATGAGGTGGTTAATCCCGCAGTCCCACCGATCTTTTCAGCGCTTCTACCTCACCTGGTTCGAGATGCCTGTAATGACCCGGCTTAAGGTCTCCCAGTTCGAGGTTCCCGAAGCCGGTTCTTATAAGATGTACCGTGCGGCAACCCAAGGCCTCGAACATCCTCCTGACAAGCCGGTTTCTTCCCTGGGTAACCGTAATCCTTATCACGGTTTTGCCCCCGTGTTGATTGACAAGGGATACCTTGGACCTGCCGCTGAAACCGTCCTCCAGAGTAACCCCTTTTCTCAACTGTTCCAGCGCGTTTGGAGGCAAGGTTCCTTCGACGGTAACCTTGTATGTCCTGGGGACATGGTATCGGGGGTGTGTCAGCCTG
>CAYUYB010000099.1:0-8691 GCA_964449025.1 uncultured Desulfobacteraceae bacterium | reverse complement strand
TCCGGAGTAGCCGTCTTTTCTCTCAGTCTTTTTGTTTTTATGCCGGAGGAGGAGCATATTGTCATCTCCCCGCCCTCATACTCTTTTTCAATAACCCCTCCTATCCTTCGGTGGGAACATGATTCGGAGCTAGCAATGAATGCCCCGTTGACGGTTCCATAACAGAAGGGCTCAAATGCGTTCGAATCATTGAGCGTTATTAAAGAAGTCTCTTTCCCGTCATATACGAGCGCGGTAAGCGCAAAGGTCGCCCTCCCCTGCAGCTTGTCGATCATCCTTTCTCCTGCCCGGAAGGCGATGCCTTCCTCGCGGATATACCTGTGCAGAAGGGCACCCATGATCTCCGTTTTATTGTTTGTATGGATCTTGTAATACTTTTCTAACTCCGCCTTAAAGTCATCTTCCTTGATGAGATAGCCGTCCATGGTAAGAGCTATCTTGTATTTCGATCTCTTCAATGGATAGATCTCTATCGGCTCCGAATTTATCTTTTCGGCTATCGCGCTCTTCGTATAACCTATATTGCCTATCGCGGCTACAGGTTCCAGATCCTGAAAGGCATTGATGATCCTGTCATCTATTACTTCCGCGATTCTTCCCAGCCCTTTATGCACATATAAACCCTTCGAGGTCCCAATGGCCAGACCTGTGCTGGCTTTTCCCCTGTGCTGGCACGCCCCGGTTGCAAGGAAGGCCTTGAATACGAGCTCATCGTCATCTTGTCCGTAAATCCCGATAATTCCGTCCATGTTTATCCTCTCAGCACGATTTTTGATTATTTAATCTCATTATGATATTCTTGTAGGGTTTTGACCTTCCCATGTCCCTTTCGGAACGCGACGATACCCCTTGCCGCTGCCAGCCCTGCCGCAAGTGTCGTTATGTACGGAACCTTATAGGTGATGGCCGTCTTTCGAATATAAGAATCATCGTGTTTGCTCAGTTTGCCGCTCGGTGTATTAATGACCAGATGGATTTCACCATTTTTTATCGCATCCACGATATTGGGGCGCCCCTCGTGCATCTTGAGTATATGCTCGGATGGGATGCCATGTCTGGCTAAAAATTTATTTGTTCCATTAGTGGCTTTTATCTTAAAACCCAGAGAATCAAATTGTTTGGCCAATTCAAGCACTGCCGGTCTGTCCTTCTCTGATACCGTGATCAGCACCGTCCCTTCGGAGGGAAGCACCAGTTGCGTCGCCTCCTGGGCCTTATAATAAGCCAGCCCGAAAGAATCCGCCAGCCCCAGAACCTCACCTGTAGATCGCATTTCCGGTCCCAAAAGGGGGTCCACTTCGGGAAACATGTTGAATGGGAAAACAGCCTCTTTGACCCCGAAATGCTGAATGACCCTTGGCTTTACATCGAGTTCTGAGATCTTTTTGCCCATCATAATCCTGGTCGCCAAGCGCGCCATGGAGATACCGCACACCTTTGATACTAGAGGTACTGTCCTCGATGCCCTGGGATTCGCCTCTAGAATATAGACCATATCATCATGAATGGCATATTGGATATTCATAAGACCTACCACATTCAATTCAATGGCGATCTTCTTAGTATATTCATAGATCGTCTCAATATGTTTAGGGGAAATACTTACAGGAGGTATGACGCATGCGGAATCTCCAGAATGCACCCCGGCCAGCTCTATATGCTCCATAACCGCGGGGACTAACGCATCCGCGCCGTCGGCAATAGCATCAGCTTCCGTCTCAATGGCGTTCTCAAGAAATTTATCTATCAAGATCGGCCTTTCCGGACTCACGTCCTTTGCCGCGCTCATATAATGCACAAGCATCTCCTCATCATGCACAACCTCCATAGCCCTTCCGCCCAGCACATAAGAAGGTCTAACCATAAGCGGATATCCGATACTTTCTGCCAACTCCAGGGCCTCTTCCATGGTGCTTGCCATGCCGGATTCGGGTTGGGGTATCCCTAACTTGCGCATCATTTGACGAAAACGATCCCGGTCCTCGGCAAGATCAATCATATCAGGGGAGGTCCCTATTATTTTAACTCCTGCATAGGCTAATTCAGATGCTATGTTAAGAGGAGTCTGTCCGCCAAACTGTACTATTACGCCTTCCGGTTTCTCCTTATTGTATATGCTCAGCACGTCTTCCACTGTCAGGGGTTCAAAATAGAGTTTGTCAGAAGTATCATAATCAGTGGAGACCGTTTCGGGATTGCAGTTTACCATGATGGACTCAAACCCCTCATCCCTGATGGCAAAGGCCGCGTGAACACAGCAGTAATCAAACTCAATGCCCTGGCCTATACGGTTGGGGCCTCCTCCAAGCACCATAATTTTACGCCTCTTGCTGGTTTGAACCTTATCGGGGGCATTATAGGTAGAGTAATAATAGGCCGCATCTTCGACTCCGCTGACAGGCACCGGCTCCCAGCCCTCGACAAGGCGCAGCGACATCCGCTTGGACCTGATATCATTTTCAGAGACACCTAAGATTTGCGATAGATATTTATCCGAAAAGCCATCTTTTTTAGCCCTATCCAGTAAAGGATCAGGAGGTACTTTGCCCTTGTGCTTAAGTATCTTTTCCTCTAACTCTACCAGTTCCTTCATCTGCTCGATGAACCAGGCCTTGATATAGGTCTTTTCATGTAGTGTCTTGACGTCAACCCCTTTTCTGAGCGCCTCGTACATAATGAATTGTCGCTCGCTTGACGGTTCTGAAAGGAGATCAAGGAGTTCTTCCGGGGATTTTTTGTTAAAAGACTTCGCAAAACCCAATCCATATCTCCCCTGTTCCAAGGATCTTATGGCCTTTTGAAACGCCTCCCTGTAATTCTTCCCTATGCTCATTACCTCTCCCACTGCCCTCATCTGTGTACCCAGCCTGTCCTCTGATTTCTCAAATTTCTCAAAGGCCCACCTGGCAAATTTCACCACCACATACTCTCCCCAAGGGGTGTACTTATCCAGGGTTCTTTCCCGCCAGTAGGGTATTTCATCCAGAGTCATGCCTCCGGCCAACAGGGCTGAGATAAAGGCTATGGGAAAACCGGTAGCCTTGGAAGCGAGGGCCGAGGACCTAGAGGTCCTCGGATTGATCTCTATAACTACCACCCTGTCCGTTTTGGGATCATGCGCGAACTGTATGTTGGTACCCCCTATAACCCTTATCGCCTCTACAATATCGTATGAATACCTCTGCAGGATGTTCTGTAATTCCGGGTCTATGGTAAGCATGGGCGCCGTGCAAAAGGAATCTCCTGTGTGCACTCCCATGGGATCCACATTCTCAATAAAACAGACTGTAATCATATGGTTCTTGGCGTCACGAACCACTTCAAGCTCTAATTCCTCCCATCCCAGCACCGATTCCTCCACAAGTATCTGGCCCACCATGCTGGCGGAAATGCCGCGCGCCGCTATCGTTCTCAACTCTTCCACATTATAGACGAGACCCCCTCCGGTCCCTCCCATGGTGTAGGCCGGCCTTATTACCACCGGATAACCCAGGCGCTCGGCTATATTTTCAGCCTCTTCAACGGTGAAGGCCGGCTCGCTCCTAGGCATCTCAATACCCAGCCTATTCATTGTATCTTTAAAGGCCACCCGATCTTCACCCCTTTTTATGGCGTCCAATTCCACCCCGATAATCTTTACGCCGTATCTTTCCAGTATCCCCGCCCTAGCCAATTCTGACGATAGGTTCAGGCCGGACTGCCCCCCAAGGTTCGGGAGTAAAGCATCCGGCCTTTCCTTTTCAATGATCTCTTTCATCGTCTCCAGATTCAACGGTTCAATGTATGTGGCATCTGCCATCCCCGGATCTGTCATGATGGTAGCCGGATTTGAGTTTGCCAAGACTATTTCATATCCCAGTTTCCTTAAGGCCTTGCATGCCTGAGTACCGGAATAGTCAAACTCGCAAGCCTGCCCTATTATTATTGGACCTGAGCTTATGATCATCACCTTCTTTATATCGTTGCGTCTTGGCATGAACATCTCCTATTTTGCAGATTATTTACATAAGATAGCCCTGTCAGGCAGGTATTGTCATGAATTACCCATAAAAAAGACAAGATGGTGAAGATGTCTTTAGCTCGGCTAATATATTTAAGCCTATCATAAGTGTCAATCCAATACTTTTTTCGTGATTCAACCTCAAGCCATGATTTAACCTCCATAATCTAATACAACAATTTTGTTAAATTCTCATGTATCCATACAACATTGTCATCTTAATACGATTCTCTTCAAATCTCTAAACGGCTAAGTATTTCATATATTTAATATTTATGACTATAATCCTGTGGCACGGTACTTGCCTTATATAGTCGTAAAAAAGGAGAAATCGCCATGAATTCGGGAGATACCGTGTTTGTTTTAATATCAGCCGCCATGGTTATGCTCATGACACCAGGACTTGCCCTTTTCTATGGCGGTATGGTGCGAAACAAGAACGTTCTAGCCACCATCATGCAAAGTTTCATCATCCTGGGATTAATAACCCTTGAATGGGTGCTCTGGGGGTACTCCATGGCTTTCGGACCGGATCACGCAGGTCTCATCGGTGGACTGCAGTGGTTCGGTCTTAAAGGCGTTGGGGCGGATCCTAATCCGGTTTACGGAAATACCGTTCCTCATTCCGCCTTTATGATATTCCAATGCATGTTTGCGGTAATCACCCCGGCGTTGATTACAGGCGCCTTCGCCGAAAGGATGAAATTCAGCACATTTTTGTTTTTTACCCTTCTCTGGGCAACAATCGTATATAATCCTATATGTCACTGGGTATGGGCGACCGGGGGCTGGATAAATAAGATGGGAGCCCTTGATTTTGCCGGAGGAAATGTAGTCCATATTAATTCGGGCACCGCTGCCCTAGCCGCCGCCCTGATAATCGGCAAACGACGCGGTTACGGAAGCACCCCTTATATTCCCCATAATCTTCCCATGACCATTACGGGGGCAGCGCTTTTATGGTTCGGGTGGTTCGGTTTTAACGCCGGGAGCGCCCTGACCTCTAGCGGACTAGCAGCCAACGCATTCGTGGTTACTCATATCTCCTCGGCCATCGCTGGGTTATCATGGATCTTCGTGGAATGGATACACAGGGGCAAAACCACAACGCTGGGTGCTGCCAGCGGGGCCATAGCGGGACTTGTGGCAATAACCCCGGCTTCAGGATTTGTCGGGCCATTACCCGCAGTAATTATAGGTGCGCTGGCAGGTATCGTCTCTTACAGCGGCATTCTTCTTAAGAACAAAATGGGGTATGATGATTCTCTTGACGTTGTGGCTATTCATGGTCTGGGAGGCATATGGGGCGCCATTGCAACCGGGCTTTTCGCTAGCACCGCAATCAATTCGGCGGGGGTAAATGGACTCTTTTTTGGGAATCCTCATCAGATAGTCATCCAACTCGTTTCGGTTATGGCTACTATCTCCTTTTCTTTTTCTATGACATTTATTATTCTCAAGATAATTGATCTAAGTGTCGGCTTAAGGGTGACAGACGAAGAAGAAGAAAGAGGCCTGGATATAACCCTGCACAACGAAACCGGTTATAACATCTAAGATAAAGATCTTGGCTGTTCGCAATTAATGCATTTACCGAAATCTTATTCTTAATGCCTTGAGATTATAACTCAATACCGATCACCTGGTTCAAAAGTCATATGATGAAAGGAGCTGTGCCCATGAAAAAAGTAGAAGCTATCATAAAGACATTCAAGCTTGATGATGTCAAAGAAAGCCTCTCTTCCCTTGGGGTCAAGGGGCTTACCGTGAGTGAAGTCAAGGGTTTCGGTAGACAGCGGGGTCATAAAGAGATATACCGTGGCGCCGAGTACCAGGTAGATTTTGTTCCCAAGATAAAAATCGAGGTCGTAATGAAGGATGATCTCGTGCCTTACGCGGTGAAGGTTATCAAGGAAAAGGCCTCAACAGGTAAGATAGGTGACGGCAAGATATTTATTTTACCGGTTGAGGATGTTATCCGTATAAGAACCGGAGAAAAAGGAGAAGATGCCATCTAGAAAAGGACCTCCATTCCGTTTCTCTCAAAGAATTGATATCTATAATGTTTAACGATGGTATATCCCTTCTTTTGCTTGCACGCTATGACAGAAAATAATAATTCAGTGATCACGGATGTGATTCAAGGACCTGATACAAATTATGGATCAAGTGCACTGCCAGCCTATAAGCAGCTGATAGATTCCAAAAAGCACATCCTATCCGTTTTTTCACACGGTGACTTAAAAGAAGACTTTCCGGAAAACTATTCCGAGATAATCGATCATTATTTCAGATTAAGTCTCCAAGAAAGCGGCACCGGCCAAAATCTGTTCACAAAAAGAATACCCTTTGCCCTTATAGCTGTAGGTGGCTACGGTCGGAGGGAATTATGCCTTAATTCGGACATAGATATCCTTATTGTTTTTAATAGAAAAATACCCCCCGAGGCCAAGGCCCTTACCGAAGAAATCTATTATCCGTTGTGGGACCTTGGTATTGAACTGGGTAATGGAGTTCGAACCATAAGCGACTGCCTGACACTGGGGCTTGACAATTTTGAAGTCTTGACGTCCCTGTTGGACGCCCGTTTTCTATGCGGAGATTCAATGGTTTACTTCGCACTCATGGAAAATTTACGCGAAAAGGTAGTGGTAAAAAGATCTGCTGCCTTCGCCAACTGGCTGGAAGAACTCGATAAAATGCGTATGAAGATCTACGGGGACGCCAGCCATCTACTTGAACCGAATCTTAAGGAAGGCATCGGAGGTCTTAGAGATTACCACCATATCCTGTGGAGTGCCAAGGTCTTTTTCAATATAAGAGAACCAAAAGAACTCCAGAATACGGGCGCATTCTCCTGCAGTGAATACCACGAACTTGCTGATAAGGTCAAATTCATTCTATTGGTGAGAAACCATTTACATCATCTTTCCGGAAGAAAGAACGACTGCCTCACTTTTGAATACCAGGAGAAGATTGCGCACAGACTGGGTTATAAAAACATAAAAAAGATACGTGCTGTAGAGCAATTTCTCGGTAAGCTTCATGGATATATGGAAGCCATAAAAGGCCTTCACCGCTACTTTCTTGCGAGTCATGCCAAAAAAAGGCGTAAGGGCAAAAAGTATCTCAAACACGTCGATATCTCCCAAGGCTTCCATAGATTTCAGGATGAGCTTTTCTTCAATTCAGCCGATGAAATAATCAACGACCCTCCTATTATTATGGATATATTTGAAGAGAGTTCGTCCTCGGGTCTTCCCCTTTCCATGGAAGCCAGAAGGATGATAGGGGATCATCGCAGTATTGTGGATGATACCTTCAGGAGATCCCCAAGGACTGTCCAGGGATTCCTGAACATTATAAGAAATCCGAATACCGTGGAAACACTGGACCAAATGTTTGAGACACAATTTCTGGACGTATTTATCCCTGAATTCGGCAGCATGAGAGAAAGGGTTCAGTTTGACGCCTATCACCTGTTCCCGGTGGGCAGGCATGTATTGAAAACCGTTGCCAACCTCAAAGATCTGACAAAGCAAAAAGACCTGGTGCTCGCGGATATGTTTACTGATCTGGGTGACCGTGAGCACATTTTACTGGCAGGCCTTTTCCATGATATAGGAAAAGACGGTACGGCCCACCACGCAAGACGCGGAGCGAAAATCACCCAAGCCATACTGGAACGGTTTAATTATCCAATAAAGCAATCAGAGGAGATTATTTTCTTGGTAGAGAATCATCTCCTTCTGATAGAGACCTCCCAGCGCAGGGACCTCAACGATGAAAAGGTTATAATCCAATGCGCCAGGGAAATAGGGTCCATTGATAGATTGAAGGCATTGTATCTTTTGACCTGGGCGGACTCAAAGGCAACCGGACCCAGGGCCTGGAATGATTGGATTGCTAAACTTGTGAAGGAGATATTCTTGAAGATTCTTCATATTATACAAATGGGAGAACTTGCAACGCCGGATACCGCTGAGAAGATCGGAAACGTAAAAAAGAGGACTCGCCGCCTGACCATGGACAAGATTAGCAAAGCGGAATTTGAAAACCTTTTTAATTCGATGTCGCCACGGTATAAATTAAATACCGGCGTTCAGGAGATGGCACATCACATAGAAATGGTAAAGACTCTCGAAAAGGAGATTGCGCTTAACAGCAGATCCACGACCTTTGTCCTCGATGTGAAGCAAAGCACGCACGGCAAATTTTGGCTATTAACACTCATTGCCAAAGATAAACATGGCCTCTTTTCTGATATCGCGGGAGTTATGGCCCTGAATAATATCAACATCCTATCATCCAACATATATACATGGGCTGATGAAACAGCCGTGGATATCTTCTCAGTCACGGCGCCTCCTGATTCATTCAACACTGAAGAAAGATGGGAGAAGGTTACCAGGGATCTGAAGGACACATTTGACGGCAAATTAGCATTGTCATACCGCCTGAGCCAGAAGACCGCCCCATCAGTTTCGGCCGCCCCCAAAAGGCCTGCTCATCCACCGGAGGTTGTCATAGATAATAAATCATCTGATTTTTTTACTCTGATAGAGGTCTTTGCAGATGACAGGGTCGGCCTTCTCTATCTGATTACCCGCACACTCTTTGAGCTTCGTCTTGACATTCATATTGCCAAGACAGGCGTTAAAGGAGATCAAATAGCAGATGTCTTTTATGTG
>CAYUYB010000098.1:0-8702 GCA_964449025.1 uncultured Desulfobacteraceae bacterium | reverse complement strand
GATAGCGTTTGTGACTGCCGGCGCAGTAGAGACCATCGTCATCTCACCGATGCCGGTAGAGCCTAATGTGCCTCTGATGCGGGGGGTCTCACGCGTGATCAACTCCACATTGAAGGAATCGTTAATGGTGGGAAATTTGAATGTTATCCAGTCCTTGGTCTCGCCGAGAACGAATTCTTCCCTCAAGGCGTAGCCGATACCCTGGTCCATACCGCCTTCCAGCTGGCCTTGCAGGTTCTGCGGGTGGATAATGGGGCCAGCGTCAACCGCGGTCGTCATCTTTAGGACCTTGGTCTTGCCGGTCTCTGTATCAACCTCGACCTCCGCCATCTGGATGTTGTGCACCTGGGAATCAAAGGAGTCAGTCTGTCCTGTCTTGGGGTCAAACTGATCTTTACCCGCGACCTGCTTAGTGCCTTCATAGCGGGTGGGTTTGCCCGCGTTCTTTAGTCCTTCATAGGTCTTGGAGCCCGCCTCTTCCATGGCCTTAGCCATCTTTTCAAGTCCGTTGACCAGGGCCCCGCCGCCCATATAGGTCTGCCGACTGCTGGCAGAGGGGCCGGACGCTACAGTCTTAGCTGTGTCGCGAGTATAGAGTTTTATCTTTTCCAGGGGCAGACCGAGGACCCGGGCTGCCAGTTGTGAAAGCATAGAGTCGTTGCCTTCACCGGGGTCGGCGATGGCCGCATAGATGGTAACAGTATCATCAGGATTTATCTCCACGGCGTTAACGGCACGGTCGCCGGCTTCGGCGATGCCGAAGGACATGCAGGCGATGCCCACGCCGCGTTTTATCTTGCCGTCCTTTTTATTGAAGGCAGCGGCATCCTTCTTCGCGCGCTCGTAATGAGGTCTGATATCGTCGCACAGCTCGGGAAAAGAGGTCTCGTCTATAGGAGCGCCAGTGGAGCGCGTCTGTCCCGGTTTAAGGGCATTCATCTTGCGTAATTCCAGAGAGTCCATGCCCAGCTTCTCCGCCATCATATCCATCAGTGATTCGAGCGCGAATATGACCTGGGGCGGTCCGGCTCCCCGGGCGGCTCCGCCGCTTCCGTTATTGGTATAGACCAGTTTAACCAAAGCGGAGATGTTGGGTATATTATAAGAACCGTTCAACATATGAAGGGCCCGCCCCGGCATGATGGGACCGAGCAGGAAGTAGGCGCCTTTGTTCATGATAAAATCATTGAAGTAAGCGGTTATATGACCTTCTGCATCAGCGGCCAGCTTTGTCTTCATGTCGAAGGGATGACGTTTGGACGTAATAAGGAATGACTCTTCCAGGCTGGGTATATAGCGGATGGGACGCCTGAAATGCATAGCCGCGGCCGCGGCGATGCCTTCCGATGTGATGTTGGCTTTAATGCCGAACTGACCGCCGGAATAGGCCTCGATATAGCGAATCTTTTCCGCACCCACGCCGTCCTGGATCATGCCGGCATGCTCATGAATCATGATGCTCCGGCCGATAACCACAAGTTCGTTACCGTCTAAGTAAGAGAAGCAGGCTTCAGGCTCCAGGGGTGACTGGTGGTTCATCTGCGTGGAAAATCGTGCTTCGATTACCGCGTGGGCCTGTTTGAGCGCTTTTTCAGCGTCGCCCTTTATCTGGGGCTGCTGGAAACAGAGGTTGGGCGAATGGGGGTGAATCTGCACCGCGCCCGGTGCCAGGGCTTCTTCGGGTGTCTTCATCACCGGTAGTTTCTCATAGGTGACTCTCACGGCGGCGGCAGCGGCTCGTGCCTGTTCCCTGGTCTCCGCGGCCACAATAGCCACCGGGTCGCCATAGGCCCTGACCTTGTCATCACAGAGCACAGGCTGGTCAGGGACGATAAAGGGGAGTCGATTGCTGCCCTTAATATCTTTCGCTGTCATCACGCCGACCACGCCCGGCATCTTCTCCGCAGCGGAAGCATCGATGGTCTTGATAACGGCATGGAATTCAGTGCTGTGAACCGCGGCTATATCCAGCATGTTATCCATTTTATAGTCTCCGCTGAACTTGGCCACCCCGCAGGCCTTAAGGATGGAGGAGGGCCGGGGATGTGATTCACCAATCATCTTGTCTTTATGGATATGGGCACGGACCTGCGCTGGTGTCGTTTCCCCCCGAAGGAATTTACCGGCCAACTTTATGGCATCGATTATCTTTACATAGCCGGTACAGCGGCAAAGATTGCGCGCCAGAGCCTTCTTGATCGCGGCTGTATCGGGATCGGGATTCTGGTCGAGCAGGCCTTTGGCGGCCATGATCATGCCCGGCGTGCAGTAGCCGCACTGGATGGCCCCTGACAGGACAAAGGCTTCCTGGATGGGGTGGGGATTATCGGGTGTGCCCAGTCCCTCCACAGTGATAACATCCGCTCCCTCCAGGTCGACCACCTTCTTCAGGCAGGAAAGCGTTGCCTTGCCGTCGACAAGTACGGTGCAGGCGCCACACTGCCCTTTGCGGTCACAGCCCTGCTTGGTCCCGGTAAGGTTGAGTTCTTCGCGCAGCAGGTCGAGCAATACCAGATCCGGGCCGGCATCAACCTTCCTTTCTGCTCCATTCACAGTTAAGATTACGGTTTTCACTTGCTTGTCTCCTTTCATTTTTATCCTAAATCTGAGGTTGATAAAATAAATATAAATGACGAGAAGAGGCTGATAAAGCCGCCCTAAATCAGGTTAGGATAATATATATCTTTTATCAAAATATCAAGTTCATCCGTTTGTCCTTTACAGACCTTCGCATAGATCCTATGCCTGTCATCCAGGACACCGTATCAAAGCCTGTCCCTTACTTGATACGTGATCTGGGGCGTCCCACTCCGGAATCGCCACCGGCGTCATTCCCCGGCTTGCCCGCCCTGGTGCGATTTTCCGGGGAAAGAGCAATTGCATAACTCTATGTATATGCGAGACTTTAAACCCAAGGTTATTCAATTACGGGCTGGGCCAGGGACCGGGGAATCCGGAAGGTCTTCGGTCTCTTTTGAGCGGCGACCTTGTTTTTGGTCGGTGACCGGACAAACCAATATCATGCGCGCATCTGTTTTGTCAATTAAGAAGAGTGTGATAAAGATTACTAAATTTATTTGACATAGAACCACAGATTTCCTATACTCCGTCCATCTAAAAGGGAGGTTTTTTCAACCCAAGTCAAGATTTATCAAAAGACACGTTTTTATCAATTCAAGCCAGCGTTTATCAGAAGGCACGTTTTTAGCAACAGGTAAAAGGATAGGGAGGTTAAAATAATGAAACAGCATATCCCGATAGCGTTGCTAGCTGTCTTGTTTCTGAGCTTGTTTTATATCCATCCGATCTTTAAAACGGCGAGTCAGGCGCAAGGTAAAACCGGCGAGCAGCAGATTACCGTGCTCAGTCCAAGGGGACAGCCGCCCGCTATCCAGCTAAAACAGATGGCGCCCCGTCCGGATTCGCTGGACGGCAAGACGATCTATCTGGTTAATGACGGGTATCTGGGAACCGATATCCTTCTGGGGGAGATGGTGGCATGGTTCGAGGCAAACATGCCTGAGGTTACCACTGTTTATAAGGGAATGGCCGGCGGAGGATTCACCGCGGAAGATCCGGCCCTGTGGGCGGAGATTAGGGAAAAGGCCGATGCGGTTATCATGGGAATGGGGCATTGAAGCCTCTGCGTGGCCGGGGTCCTTGGCCATTGCATAAATATTGAATCAAGGCTCGGCATTCCCACCGTTCCCCTGATTATCTCCGAATTTTATGAACAGGTAAAAACCCACCATACCATACAGAAAGGCATGCCCGGCCTTCGCGTTACCTATCTCATCTCGCCGGTGTGGGGGAAGACGGCCGAACAGATCCGGAGAGATATCGTAAGCAAGAGTCCCGTAAGCGGGAAAATGGTCATGAGGGAGATAGTCGAGAATCTCACCAAACCGTTGACCGCTGAGGAAAATAGGACCGGTACCATACAACAGGAGATAGGACCGGAGCGTTTCACCGATACCCCGGACAATCTCCAGCGGATGTTTTTGGAAAAGAGGATGACCGATTATATGCCGATCATCCTGCCCACCGAAGAGAAGGTCGCCGAGATGATGAAAGGGACCAGTCACCATCCTGATGAGGTAGTCGGGAAAATGGCGGCCCATACGGCGATGCCGGGAGAAAACAATGTGGAAGTCTTCGAACATTGGTCCTATACGGTAAAAACGGTTGCCATCAACGCTGTCATGGCAGGCGCCAAACCTGAATACCTGCCGGTAATACTGGCAATCGCCTCCACCGGGAAGGAGGCCATTTCTGTTTCCGATAACTCCTTTACTGAGGGTCTCATCATTAACGGACCCATACGTGACGAGATAGGTCTCAATTACGGCATAGGGGCGGTAGGGCCGTTCAGCCAGGCCAATTCCACTATAGGAAGGGCGTGGAACCTGCTCTCTATCAACGCTGGTAACTGCGGGAGGGTAGGTACGACCTATATGGGTGTTATCGGCAATCCCATGAACTGGAACAACGTGATCATGGCCGAACACGAAGAGGCGTCTCCGTGGAAGCCTTTCCATGTGCGAAGAGGTTTTAAGGCTTCCGACAGCGTTGTGACACTCTGCGAAGGGTGGGGCATCCTGTCGGCCAAAAACTCGAAATACAGCGTTTGGGAAAAGGAAATGGATTTTTCAGGGACCCTTAAAAAGATTGTCAACGACCAGGATATGCTTTTCGGCGCTATGGCAGTGCTGAGCCCACCGGTCGCCAATTACATAAAAGAAGAGGGTTTCGAAACCGTGGAGGAACTCAAACAATTCCTTACGGCGCCCGCGGAAGGACAAGGCGGTCCTCGAGCCGAAGGGCCGTTCGGCTGGAGTCCCCGGATAACCATTGTGGTCACCGGAGGCAAGAATAATAATTACTGGAGTTATGGAGGAATGGCGCCCCGTCAGAGTGTCCTGATCGATGCATGGCGTTAGCAGAGTCAATCCTATATCTTTAGTTTTGTTAAGGAGAAAGAAAAGAATGACTACTTGGCATGATTACTTAAAGGAAAAAGGTCGGCCGCCTATGTGGCCATATCCTATCCGTTTTGAAGAGGAACAGGAAATCGAGACCGATGTCTTGGTGATTGGCGGAGGAATCGCCGGATGCTGGGCGGCGATCAGTGCGGCCAGGGAAGGGATGAATGTGGCTTTGGTGGAGAAAGGAGATAGCGTAAGGAGCGGTGCCGGTGGTCCGGGATGCGACCACTGGTGCGACGCCCCGGCCAATCCTCTGTCCAAGGTTGCTCCGGACGACTGGGCGCGGCATATGGCCGAACGTCCCTACTCCAACGGTATCGGCATTCAGATCCAGTGTCGGGAGAATTTTGATACCCTGCTGGAAATGGAGCAGATGGGCGGGAAGATAAGGGATACGGAAGACCAATACGCGGGTGCCGAAGAACGAGACGATAAGACCAAGTTCTTGATTTCCCCGAGGTATGGCACCATTCACAGCTATTTCCCCGATCCTAAAATGGGAGAACCCAATTTTAATCCTCCGGAGAAACGGAACAATGTGGTAATACGGATCTGGGGGAGTACCTTTAAACCTGCCCTTAAAAAGGAGTGCGAGCGCCTGGGGGTTAAGATCTTCGACCGGGTAATGGGGACTGGTCTGCTCACCGAGAACGGGATCCAGGGCGCACGCGTGGTCGGGGCTACCGGCCTGAACAACCGTACCGGCGAATTCTTGATCTTTAAATCCAAGGCCACAATTCTCGCTACTGCCGGGGCCGGATCCATATGGTTGATGAGTATGGAGCATGGAGGGTATTCCACCATGATACCGCGCACGGTTTCCGGCGACGGGACGATCATGGCCTGGAGGGCCGGGGCTGAGTTGACCAATATGGAAGCCACCGGGATCATCTTAATCGCTACCGGTTTGAAACATAAGTGGTATACCGGTGGAGGGGACGCCAGCTACGAGAATGTCCCCATCGTGGACGCCAACGGTAAGAGGGTTCCTCTTCCCATACAGGGTTGGGAAGACGCCGGCGCCATGGTTCCGACTCCTGAGGTAAACGCCAAAATCCGTGAAGGGATTATGAAAGGCGAATACTCGTTGCCTTTTTACGCCGATTTTCCTTCCATGCCCGAGGTTGAGAGAAACGTCACTTGGAGATTGATGCTTGGTGAGGAATCCACCACCAAGGTCATTATTGACACTTACAACCAGGCTGGTTTCGATCCCAGTCGCGACCTGCTTCAGAGCTACAAGTTTATCGAAGGAGAAAGCCTGCCGCAATGGCGGGAGGCCGGCTACGGGGGAGGTCTGCTGGTGGATTGGAACCTGAAGACGTCTCTGGACGGGCTTTACGCCGCCGGGACCCAGATGTTCTCTCCAGAGGATCATAGTTATGCGGCCGCGACCGGCCGGTACGCGGGTCGAAAGGCCGCCGCTTACGCCAAGGGGGTCAACGAATCCAGAGTATCCCGTGACCAGATCGAAATTGAAAAATCCCGGGTTTACGCTCCGGTAAGGCGTGGCAGCGGTATCGAATGGAAAGAGCTGCACGCGGGTATTTCCAGGGTCATGCAGTATTATGTCAGTGAGTTCAAGACCGAATCGCTATTCCAGATGGGGCTCGAAGCGCTGCAGAAGATTGAGGAAGAGATCGTGCCCACCCTGTATGCCTTTGATCCCCATAAGCTGATGCGCAGTCTTGAGGATATCAGTCTGTTGAATTACGCGAAGATCATCATTCATGCTTCCAGGGCGCGTAAGGCCAGCAGCATACCTTTGAATCTGCGAAGGATCGATTACCCCGCGGTGGATCCGCCGGAGTGGAACAAGTACCTGACCGTCAAACTGGAAAACGATAAGGTAAAGATCGGCGAGCTTCCCATGACATTCTGGGGCGATATGCGACAGCAGTATGAAGCTCACAATAAAGACTATGCAGGTGTTTATCGAGGAAAATAGATTTTGGGCAGGAAGAAGTAACCTTAGTTTCAGGAGGCATAAAGTGTCCAAGGAAAAAATATTCGCTATCCCCAATGTGGCCACACCCAACCAGCCGGTATTATTCAATGAGGATGTTTGCACCGGGTGCAACACGTGCGTGGAAGTATGCCAGATGGATGTATTCATACCCAATCCGCAGAAGGGCAAACCCCCTATTATCTTGCACCCTGAGGAATGCTGGTACGGTGGTTGCTGCGCCAATGATTGCCCCGTTCCCGGGGCGATCCGTTTTAACTGGCCGCTGGCGCTAAGGGGGTACTGGAAGAACAAAGAAACCGGAGAAGTTCATCAGATTTAGACCCATCGGCAAAGGGAATGCCTATAGCCGCTAGAATTACAGACCGGGGATATAAGCCAATATTCCCGGTCTGGTTATTTCCCTCCATAACATCTTAAAATCGTCCGGGCGTCGGGGCCTTTCCAGAACCTGATCCGGGGAGGCTGATCCCCTTTGTGGTCATGTATACTCTCGGGATATGCGAGGGCCTATCCCCAATGATTACTGAAGCCTTGAGACGAGTGGCGATGAGGATTTTCCCTTGACATACAAGTCAGGATTCCCCTATACTCACATCCCTAAAAAGGGTTTTTGTCAATTCAATTGAAGTCAACCATTATTGTTCGGCATGTCGCAAACAGCGTGATAATTTTAACCATCAGAGAGGTATGACATGAAACTAGAAGGTAAAGTCGCATTGGTAACAGGCGGGGGAGGAGGTATCGGCGCGGCGATATCGGAGAGGTTTGTTAACGAAGGTGCTAAAATCTGTATAACCGGTCGACGCAAAAATCTATTGGAAGAGATGGCAAAAAGACTTCCGGCTGGCAGCGTGGAGATATTCCCTGGTGATGTGTCAAAGGAACAGGATGTCAAGGGAATGGTAGCGGCCACGGTGAAATTCGGCGGAAAGATCGACATCCTGGTCAACAACGCCGGCATCAGCATGATGGGTTCGGTCACCGATCTGGAGATGGAAAATTGGCATAAGACTTTATCCATTAATCTGACCGGCCCCTTTATGTTGATGAAAGCGGCTATCCCACACATGATCAAGGCAGGCGGGGGTTCCATCATTAATATCGCATCAGTAGGCGGCCTACGTTGCCTTCCCGAAAGGCCGGCCTATTGTACTACCAAAGCGGCCCTGATCATGTTGACTAAACAGGCGGCGCTGGATTATGGCAAGTATAATATCCGCTGCAACGCGGTTTGTCCAGGTGGCGTCAAGACCGAGATGACGGAGGCGGATTTCGGTCAGGTAGGGAAGATGATTGGAATGGAGACCAAGGCCTTCATTAAAGAGATTGCAACCGAGATGCCCTTGAATCGCTTTGCTGATACTCGCGAGATAGGCGGTATTTGCACATTTCTGGCTAGCGAAGACTCCTCTTTTATGACTGGCGCTGAACTGGTAATCGACGGTGGGACAGCTATCGTTGACGTGGTTGGCGCCGGTATATCGGGCGCGGTCCGCAGATCCGGAAAGGCATAAAAATCCGAAAAGGATCCCACCCAGGGTATGCGGTGGGCTGATTTTCAAGGGTTTGCACCTCCAGGACCCCTGGCAGAATATGGCGTTGCTACAAGGAAAGGGTTTACCAAACCCTTGAAAATGAGGCCACGTCCACTGAACGCCATAGATGTTGTCTTGAAAAGAATGCCTGCGACCGGAGGCATGTCCCTTTTCTTCGTTCCGGATCTCCCGGGCTGGTGATTTCTATGAGTT
>CAYUYB010000097.1:0-8723 GCA_964449025.1 uncultured Desulfobacteraceae bacterium | reverse complement strand
ATCAGGCTTTGGAGCTTATACATCAGCAAGGCTTACCCGATCACCAGCCCAAAAACCTACCAGTGAACTCAGGACCTAATGCCCAATCAGATACCTCACCCCTTGCGGATTCGCTCTGGGATCAGTACGGTATGGCGGGCTTGCCTGACGTCCGGGAACAGAGATCTGGCACCGAGGCCCTGATGGCCCTAGAGCCCTCTGGTAAGGGTACTAAAGAGCCACCCAGCCTGCCTGCCGAACCAGTTGACTCTCAGGAAGATGGCGGGTTCGGCCGTCGTGGAATCCAGGTAGAGGATACTGACGAAATTCCGTAGAGCCCGAGAGCTATAAGGCCCTATAGCTTAGCCGCTGTAGGGCCCTGTTGTGTGTCGAGCTAAGGCCCTAAAGCGGCCCAGCGGTCGAGCCGTAAGGCCTGACTGATGGATTCCCAGGAGGATGACCAAGGGTGATTTTGAGGATGGCTAGTCTGGCCGCACTCCTCGAGCCATCGAGCCGTATAGGCCGGAGCGGCCGCATTTCCAACACATTGAGTGTCGAGCTATCGAGCCATTGCGGCCCTGGAGGCCAGCCCTGGAGTTGGTGGGGCAAATTTAAGATAAAAGAGTCTTTTTATATTTATTTGTAAAAAATTAAATTTTAAAAATATGTTTTTAAACATAAATAAAAAAATGAATCTTTATTGTTTTTTTATTTTTGTATTAAAATTTTTTGTATATTTGAATATGCAATTATGCTAAAATTGTTTAACTCAAAAACTCAAAATTATGGAAACAAAAGCAGAACAAAAAAAAGTTATTTCTGACAGCAAAAAAACTTTGTCAGATAACGAATTAATGCAATCTTTAGATAGCATTAATATTGATAGCTTAACAGTTAGAACTGCTAAAAACAGATCTATATGGACACCGAATTTTCTGAAATCTTTGAATGAAAATTCAGAAAAAACGGCGCGTAGAATTGCACGTAAAAAGCAATTAAATTTATCAAAAAATTTACTTGCTGAAATTAAAAAAGCAAATAATAAAATTGATACTGAAAATGTACGAAATTCTGCAAAATTACTGCATACATTCTACAAAAATGCATTGAATGATATGAATGTATATTCAAACGTTTCAAGCGAACTAAACGCAGAAAAACGCAGAATTTTGGATACTGCATTTTCATTTATGATTAAAATTAAATTTTAATTATAAATTAATTTAGCATAATTGCTAAAAATAGGCTATAAAAAAATGTAGCCTATTTTTTTATTTATTTTTTTTAAATATTAGGATACCGTATGCCTTTTCGAAAACCACAACCCTACGTACGTATTAAGGCCCTCCCCCTAACTCCCTCATATATATAGAGTTATAGTCTCGCTGGGGCCCCCTAATCCCCACAAATCCTGGATATCCTACACGTGATTAAAGTCGGATTAGACAATATATCACACAATAAGGGGGCCCCTTCCGCTTGAGGCCCCCAACCAAGTATTATTTATATTCAGGATACAGGTACGGGCCCCGTAGGGCCCTAACCGGGTTCCACCTCCTTGTCACATCGGCAACGGATCCCAGTTAGCTTGGGTACCCTAAACCGTCTGGGACCGATGAGGAAACATGATACCTGAAAATCCCAGTATTCTATCCGTACTTGCCTCATCGTCTTCCTACGATAAGGCCTAAACGGTCGATAACTGATCGAATCATAATATGTCGGAGTTCCAGCTATCACTTCACTTGTAGGATTAGATCGGTATATCGATCATCGATTACTATTGTGATTTCTCCCGTTGTCGGAGACCAACTCTTTACCATCCCGATTACCTTTTCCTCTCCCTTATACAGAGCCTTCACCTCTAGGCCTATTAATCCTTCTTTCTCACTCCATTCAATCGGTAATTTAAAGGTTACGTTCATCTTATTTTGGTTTAATGGTTTTCTTAGTCCTGATAACCTTTGCTTTTTCCTTTAAAGCTTTCTGTCTTTCGGCTTCTATTCGTTTATCCTCTTCTTTGAGATAAAACTTATATCTCGATTTAGAAGTGAATACCGCTTTACCCTGGTTCACAAGCTTCTCGGCTTCAGAACGAGGTATCCGGTCGCACTTGTTATCCGGATACCTGATACAGATGTACTTCTCAGTTTGTGTCATAATGTTCTGATTATTAATTTCCATCCCTTAATTACTCCCATATCATTCTGGGATCGCATTACGAACGGAAACGATTCAAATTTTCTTCCATCCTTTTCTTCTGCACTATCGAAAATGGATTTGGTTGCGTTAAAGATATCCTTGAAGCTGATGTAGTTTATTTGTAGATAAGGGTCCATTGGTGGCCCAATAAAAGTATCTGGGCTTAGGGTAACAGTTACTTGGTTGTTGTTCCAGTCTACTGTGACGTTAGCTTTTACGATGCTCTGAGTAATGTTTGCAGTGTTAATCATGGTGTTTATTTATTATTTAGAAATTCGGTGTAAAGTGTTTCCGCATGATGTCTGGGATAAGCCGTTTGACTGATTAAGAAATCAATAGCGTGTTCCTTTAATAAATTATTAATTATCTTCCTAAATGCTTGCCGTGCTATTTCCTTTGCCTGAATATCTTTCTGCCTTTTGGGGATCGGCACCGTACAAATCATGGCTTCAAAAATTTCGTCTATTTGTTCTTCTGTTTTCATATCTCGTATTTGTTATCCATTCGGGGGATGGTTATCGAATCCGCAATAATGCGTACCGTTAATGGCGTTATAAGTATCCTGGATAAACTTATTTGCTCTGGTAACACCTATTTTGCTTCTTAAATAGCCCGCTTCGCTACTTGCAATTGCTTCTTCAAAATCTTTGTTGTACATATCTTTATGGTTTATCCCTCCGGGGAGGTTAGTTGTTCGGTGAATTGTTGCCAGTAATCATCAAATGGAAATGGCATATTTCCACCAAGCCCTGACTTTGTGTGCCAAGCATCCTTCGCCACAAGTTCAAGTAAATGGCGGAGTTCGGATTTGGTAAATACATATTCATCCCTTAAGTCACCGACAACAGTTTCGGTTCTTGCTTGTTCTATTGCTTCCTGTATTTCTTTCATGGTTGTGGTTTATTTATTCTCAATTCTCTCTTTTATAAATTCCATAATGTCTTGCTCACCTACAGCATATTCATACATTGTTGCACCTTTACCGGGAAATATACTTGTGAATTGTACAAGATACCCCCTTGTTAATCGTTTGATGTTTAATTCTTCGTCTACTTTCATGGTTGTTGTTTATTTAACAATTAAATACAGTATAATAATGCCCAAGATTGGAATAATCCACATGGCAAATATTTGAACCATCTGCCTATTTGGAAATGTGTTATACCATAATAAAAATTTGCGTTT
Source organism: uncultured Desulfobacteraceae bacterium (assembly GCA_964449025.1). Lineage (GTDB taxonomy): Bacteria > Desulfobacterota > DSM-4660 > Desulfatiglandales > HGW-15 > CAYUYB01. The sequence continues at coordinate 5,357 of CAYUYB010000097.1, read as the reverse complement.
CATGGTTATTGTTGGTTATCCATTCGTTGTATAATTCAGTTAAACTCATCCTTTTATTTTCTTTGTGATACCAAAGTAATGGAGCACCATCGGTAGTTGCGTTATTTCTTACCCATTCTGCAAACTCAATAGCGTGTTCCTTTGCGTAGGATTTCGTTAAGGCATCTTGTTTTTCGTTCAATTTATCCAACGTAAGTTTTCCTTTTTGCCATTGTTGGTCTAAGGCTCTCCATTTCATGCGAAATTCTTCTTCTGCTTTTTTCATCTTACTCGCATTTTATTGTTCTCCGGGGAGGTTAAATATGATTCCATTTCCAGCTTTTTTGGGGTATTTGCCCTCTAAGATTATAGCCATGTTTCAAAATAGCCTTTCCTAAATTCCGATATCTGCGTCTTGTTAAATACCCGATTCTTATTATCAGGATGCCTAAATTCCATTTTAGTGTTTTCATCTTATTGTTGGTTATCCCTCCGTAGGGGTTATCTTTGCTCCCATCTGTTCAAGTTAAGAACGGATCCAACCTCTGATCCCCCGATGCCATTCATCCTAAAATCATACCATTCGGGAGTGTCATAAAGTATTCTATGAATTTTTAACTTACTCTTCATTTTTCTCTCTTTCTTTTAACATAAAATCAGCTATCCGATAAGATTCTTCTGCAAGACATTGTATTCCAACATCTTTTTTTTGAAGACAATAAACCGACTATGGCTTGTCCTGCAAAATAATCACGCAAACTCATCCCTGATTGCCATGATTTTAAAACAATAATACCCCCTACGGAACTTACTTCTTCTACGGATGGAAACGCACAAAGATTTTTCATTTTCATTAAGTTTAATTGGTTTACTCATTGCAACCATTTACAATATTATCCCATAGCATCATAGCAAAATTAGCTACATCAACACATTCCTGTTCTGGACTATTCCCGGCAATACAGGCTTTGCTGGTTAGAATTTCTCCTGTTTCTTCAAGGATTCTGGCAATAATTTCCTCATCTGCCATATTTTTCCATCCCCCCTTGTAGTCGTTCAATCTAAGGGTTTGTTCCATTTGAATGGCAAAACATTGTACTTCTTTTCTACAATCAGTTACTTTCATGGTTGTTGTCGATATGTTAGAGTTATTGATCCTATATCACAGGTTACCTTATACTCTGGCCATCCCATACATGGGCAAAAGGAAGTATAAGGGGAATTCCCACGGCCACATACTGGGCATATCCAACCCATTAATCCCCCCGTAGGTAATTGGGATTCTGAACGGCGTTTGGAACAGAGTCCGTCTGTGTCTCCTGAAGTTAGTTCTGCTCCGCATCGAGTACATTTTTCCATTGTTTAGGGTTTTATAGTCTATAACTTTTTAGGATAACATCCTTGTTCTGAATGAAGGCTTCTAGACAGGCCTGTATGTCTTTGGGAGATTTGAAGTCGCGAACAAATTTGGCGAAAACCATCATCTCTTCCTTTGAGGATGAGGAAAGGCCTCCAATACCGGATTTAGTTCCTTCGCGGAAAGCGTCTTGGAAACCGGCAGCGAAAACGAGACGGTCGACCTGCTCTACTTCCATGTCTGGAAAGGCCTCCAACATTTTGTGCTTCAAAGCGATCACCTTGTCGGCTCTGGCCATAATCGCGGATATATCCCATTTCATGATTCTTCGTTTTTAAGTTCGAGTTCTATGGCATCTAGGTTCTCCCAAATGTATTTGAGTACAGGTTCGGTAAAAGGAGTTTTGTGAACGTTCTTCTTAACCCACATTAAATAAGATGCTGGAACATTAGCCATTGCTGTTCCTTTATATTTTCCGAACGGCATAGGATCTTCGTCTGTCATAGGTTATAATATTTAAAGCAATAGCTTCGTAGTATTCTTCGGTCCTCTTTACTCCTACAATACCAAGCTAATACAGATTCGAGTTTTCTTTTAATACGAGAATGATAGACCTGATTCGCATCTTTAATTGTGAGATGATACATATCGGGTGATCTTTGGATCCAATCAGACATTTCAAATCTGATCGCATCAAACTGTTCCCATTGGAGCTCAGTCAAAGTCATTTCATTGTCTTGGTGTTTTATTTTTGGCCCAGGGTACAAAACCCGCTTCTTTATCTGCGATAGTAACCAGTTTACCATGATGATTTTTAATTTTAACTTTTACCATATCATCTGTATCTCTGAAAGAAGTCATCATATATTTTAAAACATCATGAACATTATCCTGAGGTCTTTTACGACCATTCTCATATTGAATCTCTAAATAACTACCACCCTCTTTAGCCGCCAGTTTGTTAGAACGATAATTTTTTGATGATACTGATTTAATAGTCATAAGAATATGATTAATAAAACAATGATTATGATTAAGACTATGATATAGCAGCCTGGATTAATCCCACCCCCTCTAATGTCATCAGAAAAACGGTCTTTGTCTAACATAACTCGCAATTGTTTATTAAAACGGTAAAAATAGGAGTATTTAGCCCCGTAGCTAGTCTAATATCTTTAGTATTCTTTCCCATATATAATATAATAGTATTCTGGATACTAGAAATCATGTGGTTTAAGGTTTTTCCTTAAGTATAACGGATGCTTAGGATTTCCTGATTTAGATTTCTCTAAACACTTTAGGTCTTGGACTATACGTCTCACTGATTCGGCTCTTTTTTGAGATAAAATATTGTTACCCCATCCAGCAACCCGTAGATCGCACATACCTGACATTACAGAGAGCCATTTATCATTATCAGGTCCAACGGGATCGTCAACGAATTCCAACATTTTTGGGTCTGTAGATCTATATCCATATATATTACCGATATAGACTCCTCCATACCCCCATGCACGGGCATAAGCCTGACACTTAGAGATAGTTGGATCATCCTTGACTGCATCAGCAGTAGATGGGTTTAACATAAGAAATAAAACGAATGGACCTTTTTTGTCCCAGATACGCCACAAAGCATATCTATACCTTTCACATTGACTGAATTCAGCTCCTTTATTCATTAGAGATTATTAATGGTGATACAACAATTACACAAGGTTGATTTAACTTGAAAATAGATTTCCTAAGATCACCCTCAACATGAGCTTGATTATGGCCTCTAGCCCAAATCCCAGTTGGTTTAAGAGTCCCCTTCTTCGTCACCGTGTACACTTCGTATTTGTTCATCGATACTGATTGGATTTCGTGTCGAAAAGAATTTTAATATTTCATCATGGATAGTTAAACCTTGGTAAAATATCCTTTGACCTGTTCTTTTCTCTTCTAATGTTATTCCATTCTTTTTTGGGTCTTTGATTTTTTCAGAAAGACTTAAACCGTCAATGGATACATTTACAATCTTATTACCTTTCCTAAAAGTCCTAACCTTCACATTCTTATGTTTTGGAGGATCTTCTTTGAACTCCAGTTTTTCCAACTCTTTCCAGAGTGGTTGTGACCAGGCAACTAATCGTCTATGTACTGCATTTTTCATGTTGAAATTCCACTTTTAATCTTGCTTTTTCATAAGTAGCAGGATATCGACATTTAATATGTTTCCACCACTTTTTTATTTTCTTAGAATAAGATAATGCCACACTATAAGGTATAAGGATATCACACTTGAAAATAGGTGAATCAACTATCATCCTCACTTTCTTCGTTGTCATCTTTTAAGTCTTTTTTGAGTTGTTCTAAAGCCTCTTGTTGAGTTTTAACATTTCTACCAAGACCATAAGCTCTTTCAAAAACATCACCTATGGTAAGCTGAATGAGTTCTAAATTCTCTTCTCGAGCCTTTAGGTTGATAGCCCCACGGAGTTGTCCATTGAGTAAACGACTGACGTTAAGTAAATAATCTTCTACTTCTTTTTCCATGGTTTATTTTAAATAGTATTCCTGTTACAAGTAAAACGGGAGCACCCATCTAATGAGGCCCCCGAGTCGCTTAGGCTGCTGCCTTAAGCTGTGGCATATTAATTACGCCGGTTATGTTGCACTGTATTCTCCTTACTCCCTTTCTACCCGCCGTCAAAACCAGGCACCCCCAAAGGTGGGGGTTAACTATTTATACCTTCTTAAAGTGCACTGCCCTTTCGGTTGCAGTCCCTTTCAAAGCGATATAAAGGAACCCCCATGTTCTGGGTGGTGGAGGTGGGGGGAGTCGAACCCCCGTCCGAACGGTCCTTGAAAGTATATCAATGAACGTCGTGCATATTATAATAGTCAGCAAGACTTGTATTTCTATAATAAAACTAGACTTATGAAGATCCTGGGTATATGTGGGGGTAATGGAGTTATCTTATATCCTATGAGAAAATACCTGATTGGTAATGTAGAAATTCGACCAAATTTCAAAACACCTGATGATGTTCAATGGAATTTGAACTTTCCTAATATTCCTCTTATTACAATTCCCGAACATCTGACTAATTTCACTTTCTGTGATGTAATCGTAGGGGCTCCGAATTGTGGGCATAGTTCGATGTTATCATATAGTAGGGCTAAAAAATTAAGCGACCCAATGAAAGATGAGAGTTTTGAACTATATATGATTTCCCTTAAACTGTATAAACCTAAAGTATTTCTAATGGAAAATCTTCCGAAAATGTTGGATATGATTCCTGCAGAAGTATGGAATAGTAGTTTTCCAGATTATGATTTAGTCTTTATCAACTTTCCTGTAACATACTGGGGTAACTCACAAAAGACTCGAAAAAGATTAGTGATTATAGGTTTTAGGAAAGATCACTTTAAAGGTCATGAAAAAGGGGTTCGAGACTACTTTCTTAATGTATATAAGGTAAATGAACCCAAGGTATGTAGAGAATTATTAAAAGACCTTCCAGAAGATGGGGATTTCAGAGAAGATATCGATGATATCATTACTATGTATTCTGGGTTTAAGATTAGTTTAAAAAACGCTCAAAAATTTTGGTTAAATAACCCAACACTGAAAAGATGGCCAGTTGAAGATAAAAAGTTTACAACAGCTCCGGGAGTATATCGTAATCTCGACAATGATTTTCCTGCTGTGGCTCGCAAAGCAAATCGTCAGTTTAATGCTCAGGGTTTACAAATGTCTCCGAGAGAGCTTGCTCGTATCCAAGGATTACCGGACACTTTCAAAATACACATGGATCATAACCGAAAAATTTTTAGTATCAACAAAGGACGAACTACAATCACTAAAACGCCGCCTTACGAGATTGCGAGGTGGTTTTATAAACAACTCTTAAAAGTTAAACCATGGATATAGTTAAAAAGCATCTCACAAATGGCCAGTACCTTACTCAAGAATATGAGAAAAGGTCAATGTTCTTACACCACACAATTAGTACGAATGCCATGAGTGCATGGCGTT
>CAYUYB010000096.1:0-8770 GCA_964449025.1 uncultured Desulfobacteraceae bacterium | reverse complement strand
ATCCTTTATAACTGGCTGGCCGCCCGCTTCTGCAGGGAAAACAATATCCCCATAATCTACCGGGGGCAGAAAGAACCAAGCGAAAGATTAACGATCGATGAAACAGGGTATGTATATTACGTATTCAGACAGCGCCGTAAGCTCTCTCCTCTTGTTATTGATACCGAGCCCAGCCCCCATGCCGGTTTGGGCCTTGACGCCTATTCGAACCTGACTTCTCCTATCAGGAGATACTTTGATCTTGCCAGTCAGCGCCAGGTTAGACATTATCTCCTCAAAGGAACGCCTCAGTATAATAAGGAAGATATGGAAAAGATCAGGCTTAGGGTAACCCCGGCTTTAAAAGATCTTAATACTATCAAAATAAACCGCGCCCGCTACTGGGTACAAAAGTATCTCAGCGCGCATATCGGCGAGGGATATCAGGCAATAATCTTGGATGCCTTAAAAACCAGTTATCGTATCATTCTAGAGGACTTTCTATTTTTGGCTGAGATTAGGCGGGAAACTGGACGCGATTTTTCACCGGGTAAAAAGATCCTGGTAAAAATTAAAAAAGCCGACCCTTGGAATGATACATTGGAGCTGGAGTATTTTAAATAGATTTGCCAACCTGCATTCGGTGTAAACTTATCGGCCATCCGCTCGCGCTCATTCTTTTCAATAGGAGAAGCGCATAGCGCATAACGCAAAAGGCTTCAGAAGTTAAGAGGGTGAGAAGAATAGCTAATGTGTAAAAGCCAATAGCTAACAGCTTGACCCCCTGAATCTCAGTATCCTTGGACCCTAATTACTCCTTTACGTGCTCATTAACCGGATGAACCTATATTGTCATCAGGATGAACCAGGCTAATGGATCTCCGTGTTAATGAATATCTTTCCCAGCGCAAGCGGGCCCTTTCGGATATTTAACTGATTCAGGCCGCGATTACACAACCTCTTCAAATCCCATAGATCATCAGCATCAACTCTATGTCCGTTAATGGTAAGATGAATCCCCTCCTGGTCATAAAGGTTTGTCTGAATCTCCTCCAGTGTTATCTTGTCCTCAAGGGATAGAGAAACCGAGTCCTCAGGCCTCAACAGAAGATGCCTGTCATCATTGACCTTTAAGACCACGTAATTGATCAGCGGGGGGATAAGCTTTACGGTCAACCTGCCTAATTCCTTATCGCCCCTGGACACTATAATGGGATAGCACTCCCCTTTTTTGTTGATTGAATAATGTTCCATAAGATTCCCGCTTGTGTCTATTTCATAGCCCCTGTCTTCCCCGGTGTTATTGCTCTTGTCTCCCACGAATCCCTTGAAATTTACCGTTATACCGGGCAGGGAGAAAGGAAACACGTCTATTATCTTCAAACTATCTCCCCTCACAACCTCCAGAGTCTCCCCCTCGGATAGAAGAAGGCGTTGCCCTTTTGTCTCTATGGTAAAATAATCTATTCGTTCAGACATGGTGCCACCTTCATGGCCTTTGGATGAATTTCCAGTGATTTTCACGGGTATCTCACCAAAATTATTATTGTCTTTCCTCACGATTATGGACGTATCGCGAAAAATACTGAGGTTCTTTCTGTAATCGTTCATGTCACCATATCCGAGGATATCAAGGCTAAGGCCCCTTTCGTAATTGGCCTCAATATGGGAAACATTTATGGAGTCTCCCTCCGACAAACAGACAGATTCATCGCTTTTTATGACTATAGGCGTTTCCCCATTGATGCTAACAATAAGGTATTTCAGCCAAGGTGCATCAAGGTTCAGGCCGGGTGATTGGGGTATTATGCCGAAAAGCTCCATAAAGGCATTAATGACAAGATTGTGGAACCACACCTTAAGATCTATGGATGGAAGAAATTTTGATGTCTCCACTCCGAAAGCCGGGATATGGTGAACGGTGAGGGCATAATAGGTGGCGGAACTTCTCTGTTCTTTGTGGGCACTGTCCTCTTCCGCCGTTCGGGTGTCCATAAAGTGAAACTTGTAGAGATTATGGTTGATGTGTTGATTGACCTCCTCGATTACCTGCCGAGCCATGTCACCCAATGGGATAACATCATCGGTACCCGGGATCTGAAATTTGTCGCAATCGGCTATAATGGACTGACCGAAGCGAGAGGGGTTCCTCCATTTATCTATATATTCGGGATAATAGTATCCTGATCCGTCGTGCAGGTTTAGAAGAAAATCACTTTCACTGATCAGTCTTTTTAAAATAGAGACTATCTTGTCTTCGGTGCTGGAAGTATTATCCTCATGGGTGAATTTCCTGTTCATATCCCCGTTGGGCCCCCTCTGATTAAGTATGATGGAATAGAAATTCGCCCTTGGGACTACTATAAGGTTGCCTTTTTCCAGGTGCATATCCGCGTAAAGATCCGCGGAAAGGAACCCTCCCGGTTCATTGCCCTGTATGCCCCCTATAAGCATCAGTGTCTTCCCGGGATTCTTCCCATTTATCCTATATATATTGAGTTCATAAACCGTGTTAGCGAAATAGACCTGGTGTTCCGTCTCGGAAGAGGCTTGCGTTGGTTGCGTGGCAATGGCAATTGGAAAGATCAAAAGCGGAAGGGTTATTTTGGAAAACAGGGCCTTATGATGCATTATCCACCTCGAACTCCTTTTTCAGGATCAGTTCACCAGATTGATTGTACACCAGGACCTTTATGGCTTCCGGCAATTCAGAGTTCGAATTTATATTAAACCAACGATGATATGACTTAAAGCGCTGGATAAAAAAGGGCTGGCCATGCCGGAAATCGACCGGTAACCCGTCTTGCAGTTCATCACGGGCATTATTCCATTCTGAAGGGTATTCGTTCCTTTTATCCATCGCAATGATATGTATGTACCCTTCTACGGCATTTTCGGCCTCTATTGTATTAACAAGTCTAAAGTCAACATTTATCCCGGATCCTTCATGTTTGATAACGAAATCCGAGATATCAACAAAATTTTTGAAGCCTACCTTATCCCCCCTTTCTTCAGCCGCGTCCAAGCCCTCGGTTTTTCCCTCGATAGTCCTGTTCTGGTCCTCCTTTTGGATGGCCATCGGTTCCTTTTGTTCCTGCTTACTGGCGTTCTCGATATATTCCTCCAGTCCGATTAAATAATTTCTGGTGCGGGCAAGCATGGTTTCGCTCTCATTGAGCTCTTTTTCCAGCCGTTGCAACTCGTTACCCCGGATTTTATATCGATAACGCAGGTTAAAAAAGCTGTTGAAGGCATAGACGGACACAAGTATATAGATCAGGCAAAAGAGCGACGTCCAAAAAAGTATACGACGAGATATACTAAAAGAACGCATCTTTCCCACGCTTCGCATAATTATAACGTTTAATTCCCGCGGGTTAACTGGCCGTTCCCTTAACGCCGAACTCTGTTTTTGATCGGTGTCCATTCCTCTCTTTTGATCTTCCATGAATTACCTTTTTTTATGAGCAACATCTCCTTATTCCCCACATCCCGGTAGCCATCTGCTTTGTAATGTTGCACGAAAGAAACCTTGAAATCATTATCCGAAACACGGTCTATTTTCAGATCTTCAATCTCTATCTTTAAAGACAGGTACTTATCATTTAAACCTTTCCTGTGTCTTTCCCAGGCAGTCAGGTCCATGCCACGTGATTGAAACCCTTTATCGTAACATGAGATATATCTGTCGAGTTCTTCTCTTTCCCAGGCCTCTTTCCAGGTGTATATAAAATCCTCAATCTCCTTTAAAGGGTGCTCGGCCTGACTTTCAAGGGAAACCGAGCGAACCTCATCACGTTCAAAGGTCTCCCCCATGATTTTCCATTCATTACTGTTTTTGGTGAGATAAAGCATTTTGGTCCCCTTGCTATAAAGGCTGGGGGCGCTATAGAGCTGCTTAAAGGTGGCCATTACCACGCCGTTTCCGTTCAAAAGTCTGAGATTATCGATCTCCACCTTTATACGGCTGTATTTAATAGCCAATCGGGACTTGTATTCCTTCCACTGATGCCAGTCCTTCCCCCCTGAAATAAATCTTTTATGATAGAAGGACATATACTTTTCGATTTCTTTATTCTCCCAGGAATCCCTCCACTCTTCGATCATCTCCGTCAGCACATACCGTTCTTCCTGGATCTTCTCAGGAATAGCCCTCTCTATCTGCGGGCTGATAAACACGGGGGTGTCAAACAGTTTTATAAAGCTTGCCAGCTCAATAATATCTCGATTCTCCAGGGCGATACATCCATTGGTATCATTGGATTTAAGTGGCTTATTGGTCCCGTGAAACCATATTCCGTAACCGTCCCTTCCCTCCCTCTTATCTATTAAATTGGGATAACTGATGGGGAGGGCCATCGCACCGTAGATTGGAGCAAGCTGTTCATCCAAAAAGTAATCAATGAAAAAATATATACCTTCCGGTGTCTTCCGGTCGTTCTTTTTGGTTTTTGGGCCGCCATTTTCACCGGTTGAGCATGGGAACACAATTACTGGCGCGGTAAGGTCATCACTGCGATATACCATAACCTTTTGCTGTGACTTATCCACTAGGACCGCGTAACCGGGTTCGCCCTGCCATTCCAATATAAATGAGGGAACCGCCTGTTCTTTTTTGATGCGGTGTTTTACGCTTGTGCCGTGCGCAGACACTATGTAAAAAAACATAATGATAGGAAACAAAAAAAGAGTCGGAAGATATCTCCTTCTAATTCCATAAGACGGAGTTCCTTTAATTATCCTTACCATTTGAATAAGGTCCTGTTAGTTTCAATCTCAGGGATAGGCCCTGTCTTATTCATTTAAAGACCCTGCTGAATATCTCTTCCACATGCCTGAAGTGATACTCCAGGCTGAAAATTTCCCGTATAGATTCTTCCGTGAGATATTTTTTTATATCCCTGTCTTTAAGCACAAGTGTCTCAAAATCATTTCCGCTGTCCCAGACCTGCATGGCAATTTTTTGCACCATTTCGTAAGCGGTTTGGCGTTTAAGTCCCGCGGCGGCCAGTTTTATCATCACCTGCTGCGAAAATATCAACCCCTTTAACATATCGAGGTTCTCTTTCATCCTGTCCACATGAACCACCAAGTTCTTAATGATTGTATTCAGTCTATCTATCATAAAATCAATCATAATAGTGCTGTCGGGCCCGATCACTCTTTCCACGGAGGAATGGCTGATATCTCGCTCATGCCATAATGCCATATTCTCCATGGCAGCCAAGGAATTGGATCGGACCAGGCGAGCCAGGCCTGAGATATTTTCGGATCCGACCGGGTTCTTCTTGTGAGGCATGGCGGAAGATCCTTTTTGTCCCTTTTCAAATGGCTCCTCCGCTTCGAGGACCTCCGTCCTCTGTAGGTGCCTTATCTCGATGGCAATCTTCTCCAACGTCCCAGCCAGCAAGGCCAAAGCAGAAAAATACTGGCCGTGCCGGTCGCGTTGAATAATCTGGTTGGATATTTCAGCGGGTTTTAGACCGAGCTTTTCGCATACATAGGCCTCAATCCCAGGTGATATATTGGCGAAGGTGCCCACCGCCCCTGACAATTTACCGTAACTGATTGTGTCGAGGGCATCTTCCAGCCTCTTCCGATTCCTTCTCATCTCAGAATACCACAGGGCAAGCTTGAGCCCAAATGTAATGGGCTCGGCATGGATTCCGTGGGATCGCCCTATCATCGCGGTATACTTGTGCTCCTTCGCCCTATCCTTCAGGGTGTGCATAAATTGAGTAACCCCTCTAATAATCAATTCCATGGCCTCTTTTAACTGAAGCGCGAAACCCGTGTCCAAAATATCCGAAGAGGTCAGGCCCATATGGATAAAACGAGAGTCAGGCCCCACATATTCCGCCACATTTTCCAAAAAAGCGATCACATCATGCCTGGTCACTTTTTCTATCTCCAATATGCGCTCTTTGGAAAACCTGGCCTTTCCCATTATATTATTTAATGCACCTTTCGGAATAAGGCCTTCTTTCGCCATGGCTTCACACGTCAACATCTCCACCTGAAGCCATTTGGCATAACGGTTTTCCGTCTCCCATATCCTGCCCATTTTATCACGTGTGTACCGGCTGATCATGATAGAAGAATCCTTCTAAGATTAAATTAATCTGATGCCTTCAAGTCGTCTTTTCAGCAGTTAATATATTCTAATACCCTTTAAATATAGCAGAACAGCATGAGATACTCCAGCCTAATCCACAAAAAATTTGCACCTGATTCCCGGTCGGGGTTTCACCTTATGCCTGGCTTTATCCGTAAAATTAACTGCTTCATTTATAGTCTTTCACCATTGAAAAGGCGCACCTGCCGGAGATGAAATCAACATATCCATGAAAACTCTAAGGAGAAATTTTTGATAGATAATCAGATAGGGGGGAAAAATCAACAAAAATTATGGATTTAGCCATCTGCGTTTGGCTTGACATACAGGTATAAATTATCTATCATCAAAACAGCAAAAATCGAGTTCTTATCAGCTCGGCACACCGTTTATAGCCGTTCCTTAAAAAGCGAGTCCCTACTAGTAAGAGCATAAGATGTTATTATTAATCTCTAATAATTAATTCCAACCCAGATGCAACAAACAGACAACCAACTTGTGGACATTCAGAGATATTTTTTATTCGGGACGCTCCTGCTCCTTATCGTCTCTCTGGCAATCTTCATGTCCTCCTTTCTGGGGACTCTCCTGATTGCCGCCGTGATTGTGAAAGGGGTATTCCCCGTGCATAAGATGTTGCAACAAAAACTGAAAGTCCCCGGCACCATATCGGCCTTTATTTCCCTGATCATGGTAGCACTGATCATCCTGGTGCCTTTGATGCTCCTATTCTTCTTGGTGGCCAATGAAGCCACAAGCGCCTATAGCGTTATAAGCTCTAAGATCAACACGCTGACTACAAAAGACATCAACTTAATTCCCGGCTTACTGCAGAAAGGGTTCATCCAGGAATGGATGGATAAAATCGCCGAATATTTTCCCATCAGCCCGTCAGACATCATTGCGACCACGAAAGATATTGTCGGTAAAATCAGCTCCGTAATCCTGGGACACACCACCAATATATTGAAAAACCTGTCACTCTTTGTGGTACACGCAATCGTCTTTTTGCTGGGCATGTTTTATTTCCTGCGGGATGGCGCCCGCCTGATCGATTATTTTGATTCTATTCTACCCCTTTCAGAGGAATACCGCACAGAATTGTTCAAGAAGCTCTCTCATTTAAGCTACGGGATCATTTATGGTATTTTTGGCGCCGCAATTATGCAGGGGTTCTTGATGGGGCTTGGTTTTTATATTGTAGGGATTGATAATGCCGCATTCTGGGGGGCCATTGCCGCCCTTTTTTCACCTGTGCCTTATATCGGGGCCTCCATAATCTGGGTGCCGGTAGTAATCGCATTGCTGTTGAACGGTCAATGGCTTTCCTCTTCCTTTCTGCTGATTTGGGGCGCTTTGATCGTGGGCATGGCGGATAATATTGTTAAACCTTATCTCATCGGTTCCTCCACCGCTCTTCATCCTCTCGCGGTTTTATTGACTTTACTGGGAGGGGCTTTCGCGTTCGGCCTGAAGGGCATCCTTTTCGGCCCTTTTGTGCTGACATTGACGCTTGCCTTTCTGCACATCTATTCCTTGGAATATAAGAACGTCCTGAAGAAAAAGCAAAACGAGCGATAGCTTTGTAAATCGCGGCATCTTAGGGCGTCATCTTTTCCGAGAGCATTGACAATAGCTCAAAGGCCCTTTCGGAGGAATCCTTTTCCATCGTACCCATGCCGCAGGCAGGAGTAAGTATGGATCGCTCTGTCAGCACATCCGGTTCAAGGCCAAATCCCTGTAAGCGTTTCAGCCCTTCTTCAAGCCTTGAATAAAGGCCTTCCACTGTCTCCTCCCCTGTGAATTCAAGGGTAGGGACGATACCCCATGCAACAGAACCTCCTCCTTTTAAAAACTTCATGATGTGTTCAGGATAGAGCAAAAAATAGTCCATGTAGGAAAAGGCGTCAAAGCTGATAATATCAGGTCCTGAATCTACTATCATCGACCAGTCGGTATTGCCGCAACAGTGGATGCCTATAAGGGTTTCGGATCGCTCCCTGACGTAATCGATCACCTCTTTGAGTAAATTTATAACATCATTGCGTTCAATAGGCGAGAAAGCGGATCCGAAACCAGACAGATAAGGCTCATCGAGGAAGATTATGGTTCTTTTGCCGGATTTTTCCAATTCCCTCACCTGCCACAGGGCCTTTATCGCCAGTCCCCTGGTAAACGCCTCCAGAAGTTCCGTATCCGAAAGCACGTTTCTATCGTCAGCCCCCGTTATCCCGGCTGAAAACGTAACAGGACCCACAGTCTGCCCTTTGATATAAGAACCGCATCTGCCCGGATCTTGGCTGATCAGTTTTACTAATTCGAAAAGGCCCGGTGCATATTCCCTGCTTAAGGCAAAAAAGGCTAATTCGTCAGCCAGGAAATGCTCATAAAATTCCACCAGAGCGGCCTCCCTGTTATCAGAAGTCACCACGAGGGACCCTCGTTCCTCATCTATGCCCAAGAGGGGGAGCCCTTCACTAAATTGAATATGCATATTTTCCAGAGGGCTTCTCTTGACCATCTGCGGCCAGAAGGGTATTTCAGGCACACGCTTCAGGATATTCAGACAACTCTCACTGATATCCCTCGACGGAACGCTCCCTATCCCTGTTGCCTTAAAATTGAAACTGTGCATCATGCCCTTTCACCGCTCCATCTATATTATCTTCTATGTTA
>CAYUYB010000095.1:0-8773 GCA_964449025.1 uncultured Desulfobacteraceae bacterium | reverse complement strand
TATCGAGCGGTTCTCTCCTGACATGGTGGTTGCGGAACTGGGAGCGGATACACTCATCTCCGATCCTTTAACCCACCTTAAGCTCACCAATAACGGTTATATATGGGCGGTAAAGAAGATGCTTGAATTGTCCCCCAGAATCCTAGCGCTCGGCGGCGGTGGATATGACATCTATCGCACTGCCAGGTGCTGGACCCTCGCATGGTCTGCCCTTAATAATGTGGAACCCACGGATGAATTCGCCGGTCTGGTAGGAGGCATGATGTTTGGCCCGGAAATGGAAGTCGGCAGCCTCTATGACCGTCCCTACTCAAACACCGGCGAGGCTAAAGAGAAGGCGATGGAGGAGGCGCAAAGGGTGGTAAACTATATCAGGGAGAAGGTATTTCCTATCCACGGGATATAGGATCACGATGCTCACCAACAATGTGTCTCCATCGAGGACACGACGCCCCCGGGAACCCTTTCGTACCGGACGATTATAGATAAACTTTTTTTAATTTGCACAAAATTGTGTACGCTATTCACTTAAACAAGTGCACAATATGTCCTTTCTTAGGCATTATCGGATATTTTTTCAAGCACCTTGCCCAACTATCTATTTGTTTCCATTAGACCCGTTGCCACACCTATGTCTCCAGAAACAATCAAGAAATAAGATAAACGGGGGATGATCCCGTATCCGGTTCAGCAGATAACCGTGCCTTTAACCAACTAATGGCAAGAGTATTGCACTCATCTCCGATTGTAATCGTCACACAGTGTCAAGATCCTCCCTTGAAAACCCCTTTTATCCGCGAGGCAGCAATGAGGGACAGGGGGTGAGGTCGAGAGGCTCTGTGTGCACCCTCCCTACACCCATTCTCCCCATATAATGGGGAGAATGGGTGTGACTCCATTCCATTATATGGCTTTTCCCAATTCTATTGATCGCCGGTACGCCGCGTCTATTCCCCCTTCAATGATCTCTTTCAGCCCTTTTTCTTCGAAAAAATCGAGGGCGGCTGCTGTGGTGCCTCCGGGCGATGTAACCATCTCCCTGAGGCTGGAAAGGGACAGTCCTGATTCATCGGCAAGGTGCGCGGCCCCCAGAACGGTCTGAATAACCAATAACAGGGATGTCTTGCCATCAAAACCGTATTTCCGGGCCGCAGCCGCCAGGTATTCCATGATACTGAACAGATAACCCGGCCCACTTCCTGAAAGCGCGGTAACCGCATCCATCATCTCTTCATCAATCACAATGGTTTTCCCAGCTGATTCGAATATCTTTTTCGCAAAGTCCATGTGAGAAGAGGTAACGGTCTGGCCCGCTGCAATGGCGCTGACTCCCTTTTGTATAAGGGCGGGGGTATTGGGCATAACCCTGATGACCGGTTTATCATTGCCTAAAACGGATTGGATCATCTTTATGGGGATGCCAGCTGCGATGGATATAATCAGATGTCCTTCCTTGATCGCGGACTTAATCTCCTCAAGAACCACTCTGATCACCTGTGGCTTTACGGCAAGAACTATTACATTGGATGCTGCCACGAGTTTCATATTTGAACCGTATCCTTTTAATCCGAACATTTCGCGGGTATTATTCAGTCTCTCCGCGTCATTATCGGATACGGCCAGTTGCGCGGAAGAATAAGTCCCGCTGGTAGTGAGCCCCTTTATAAGGGCGTTAGCCATATTACCAGCACCGATAAATCCGATTGTAATGTCATCTGAACCCATGTTTCCTCCTAATCCTTGTTTAGGTTTAAGACCCTACCGGGGCCGTGGCGGAGATATTAAGCAGCCTGGACCCCTTGAGGCCTTATTATCTATAAGTGATATAGATGATCTGCATATGATTCCGGATAGATCTCATATTATATACTAGATTAAAAAAAAATGGAGGGTATTTCAACAGGGATCAGGTCTATTGTCCATGCAGGTCAAGATCAGTTCTTTAGGATCATCCGGCAAATGAGCACACTTAATGATAAGACTATAGCAAGATTGGTGCTGTTCGGCCCCATGGGCCGAACCGAGTATTTATATAAAGTCTTTTGAGTACTCATTAACGGGATGAATTGTTCTTTCCTGGTTATAAAAAACTGGAAAATCGGCAAAACACCATTAAAATTGGTTTTATAAGACTTGACTGGCCATATTTTTTTTGATAGGCCAACCATACACAAAGTTCAAAGAGGGCAAGAAGGTTTTTCAAATAAGAGGTCAAAATCTATATCAATAAGGAGGACAGAGAGTATGGCTTACGATGCTGTGAAGATGCAAGACTGGCAGATATCAGAGGCTGCCGAGAAGAAGATGCCGTCCCCTGACCAGTGGCGGGAAAAGATGGGGCTGGAGAAAGAGGAGTTGATCCCTTATGGCAGGCTTGCCAAACTGGATTTCATGAAGATCATGAAACGGCTGGAGAAGAAAAAAGATGGTAAATACATCGAGGTTACCGCTATCACGCCGACTCCCCTCGGAGAAGGTAAAAGCACAACTGCTATGGGTCTGCTGGAAGGAATGGGCAAGCTTGGCCTAAATGTGGGGGGGTGTATCAGACAGCCTTCTGGTGGTCCTACCATGAACATCAAGGGGACAGCGGCCGGGGGCGGAAACGCATTGCTCATACCCATGACGGAGTTTTCCATGGGCCTGACAGGTGATATAAATGATATTGTAAACGCCCACAATCTTGCTATGGTTGCATTAACGTCACGAATGCAGCATGAGAGGAATTATAACGACGAGCAGTTGAAAAGGCTCACCAAGATGAAAAGGCTCAATATCGACCCCACACGGGTTGAGATGGGTTGGGTTGTGGATTTCTGCGCCCAGTCCTTAAGAAATATCGTGATCGGGCTCGGAGGCAGGATGGATGGCTTCACGATGCAGTCTAGATTCGGTATCGCGGTTTCCTCGGAATTAATGGCCATACTTTCAATCGTTACCGATCTCGCTGATTTGAGAAAACGGCTCGATGATATCACCCTGGCATTTGACAAGAGCGGGAAGGTAATAACCACCAAGGATCTTGAGGTGGGCGGGGCCATGACGGCATGGATGAGAAATACCATAAACCCGACTCTCATGAGCACTGTGGAATATCAACCGTGCATGGTCCATGCCGGGCCTTTCGCGAATATTGCCGTGGGTCAATCGTCAATTATCGCAGACCGAATCGGGCTTAAACTTTTTGACTATCACGTTACCGAGAGCGGGTTTGGGGCGGATATCGGCTTTGAGAAGTTCTGGAACGTGAAATGCCGGTACAGCGGTCTGAAACCCCATGTTTCCGTGTTGACCACCACTATCCGGGCCCTTAAAATGCACGGCGGCGGGCCAAAGGTGGTGGCTGGATTGTCCCTGGATCCTGCCTATACAAAGGAAAACCTCGGTCTTCTGGAAAAGGGTATCCCCAATATGGAACATCATATCAGAACTATCCGTAAGTCAGGGATCAACCCTGTGGTATGTATTAACGCCTTCCATACGGATACCAAGAAGGAGATCGCCATGGTCAGGAAATACGCCGAAAAAGCGGGCGCAAGATGCGCGGTATCGAGCCATTGGGCTGACGGAGGAGACGGTGCGATCGAGTTGGCAGAGGCGGTAAAAGAGGCTTGTGATGACAAGACAAGTTTCAAATTCCTTTATCCTATAGAGATGAAGCTCCGTGACAGGGTAGAGAAGATCGCCAAGACAGTTTATGGCGCAAGCAGTGTGTCGTGGACCCCTGAGGCGGAGAGCAAGGCCAAGATGCTGGAAAATGATCCCAAGTATAATGATTACGCCACCATGATGGTCAAGACTCATCTATCACTGACACATGATCCGACAGTTAAGGGAGTCCCCAAGGGGTGGTCATTACCGATCCGGGACATACTTATATATTCCGGCGCTAAATTTCTCTGCCCCTGTGCCGGAAGCATCAGCCTGATGCCTGGGACCAGTTCCAACCCCGCGTTTCGTAGGGTGGATGTGGATGTAAAGAGTGGGAAGGTAAAAGGTCTGTTCTAAGGGATCTATAACAGTTAGAGGGAAAGAAGGATGAAAAAGGAGGGCCTGTTCGCTAGGCCCTCCTTTTTATTAAAAATAAAAGGCAAGGTTGGGAACTCAAGGGTTCTAAAAAAGAGATTATAAGGCTCCGAGCAAGGCCTCAAATAGTACTTGTGGAAATCCGATTTGTTTGTTAGAAAATCAGCGGAAAAAATTGATATTTTACTGGTTGATCCCATGGAGCTGTACTTCTTTTCATTAATGATCCTTGCAGGCCTTGCGGTTTTCGATCTTATGGTGGGTGTCAGCAATGACGCGGTCAATTTTCTAAACTCATCCATAGGTTCCAGGGTAGCACCGCGGTATGTAATCATAATCATTGCCAGCCTTGGGATATTTGCCGGCGTGACATTCTCAAGCGGAATGATGGAAGTGGCCAGAAAAGGCATTTTTCACCCCAGACTCTTTCTGATGCCCGAACTGATTACCATCTTCCTGGCGGTAATGCTTACGGATGTTATGCTTCTGGATCTCTTCAATACCTTCAGCCTGCCCACGTCCACGACGGTTTCCATAGTGTTTGAACTCCTTGGGGCGGCGGTTGCCGTTTCTCTGATGAAGATATTTGCATCCGGTGAGAGCTATTCACTGCTTGTTAACTATATTAATACCGCTAAGGCGCTTGCCATTATCATGGGGATCCTGCTTTCTGTGGCGGTTGCCTTCCTAATTGGTGTGATGGCGCAATTTATCACACGTCTGCTATTTACGTTTGACTACAGAAAAAGGCTGCCTCTTTACAGCGGGATATGGGGAGGAATTGCCCTCGCTACAATGATCTATTTCATCCTCATAAAGGGTGCGAGCAGCACGTCGTTCCTCTCGCCGGAGGCTACAATCTGGATCAAGAATAATACATGGATTCTGCTTTTTACGAATTTCCTTTTTTTCGCATTCATATTTCAGTTCTTGGCACTGTTCACGAAAATCAATATCCTGAAACCGATCGTGCTGGTAGGAACCTTCGCGCTTGCCATGTCCTTTGCGTCCAATGACCTGGTCAATTTCATAGGCGTTCCCCTGGCCGGGCTAAGCGCATATAGGATTGCCGCCGTGGCTGGAGACCCGTTAACCACAATGGACGCCTTGCAGGAATCGGTTCAGTCCAATACTATTCTGCTGTTACTAGCGGGGGCCATCATGGTGGCCACATTATCCATATCCAGGAAGGCGCGCACCGTGACCCGGACCGAGGTGAGCCTGGGAAGGCAGCATCACGGGATCGAACGCTTCGGATCCTCCATACTATCGAGAATTATAGTTGGCAATGTGTATTCTATTATGGAGATTGCCCGAAAGATTATACCCGCTAAGATAAGGGTTGCCATTGGTGAAAGATTGAATGCTGACACGACCGAATTGTCGCAGACTTTGGATGAGAGAGCCCCCTCATTTGATCTCCTAAGGGCCTCAGTAAACCTCATCGCGGCAAGCGCGATCATCTCATTCGCGACCTCTTTAAAGCTGCCACTCTCCACAACCTATGTCACATTCATGGTCGCCATGGGGACATCCCTTGCCGATCAGGCCTGGGGAAGAGAGAGCGCCGTTTACAGGATCACCGGGGTACTTACGGTTATAAGCGGATGGTTTTTCACCGCCTTCGCCGCCTTTACCATCTCCTTAATCTTCGCGTTCCTGATAATCCTCTTGAAAGCAACCGCTGTTATATTTCTGTTTATTTTGGGGTTTGTCTTGATCCTGAGCACTTACAGATACCATGCCAAAAGAGAGGAAGAGACAAGTAAAATAGAGGAATTGAGTCTGAGGTCGGTAAATGATGCAGATACCGCGGTTAGGACCTCGTTTGAGCAGACCGGGCAGTTCTTAATGGCCTTAAGCAATAATCTAACCATCAATTTTGAGGCCAGCATAGGTGAAGATAGAGAGAGGTTAAAAGGATCAAAGAACAAGGCGGGCCAGATTCAGAAATGGGCAAACACAATTATAGAAAATATTTTCAGGACTTTGGTCTTGCTTGAAAAGAATGATCTTGATGATACCCGGAGATATTCGTCTACTATAAGTTCTCTCCAGGAGATCGCGGAAAGTCACAGGGATATCGTAAAACGTACCAGCCGGCATTTCGAGAACTATCATTCGGGATTTCTCGATGATCAGAAAGATGAGCTTAGGCGCTTAAAGAGATTTCTCAACCGTCTCTTATGGAATACCTCTATCATGCTTCTGAGGAGAAAAAAGGTTGATTATGGATATATCGAAGGTCAATGCGGGAAGGTCAAGGATCTGGTAAGACAATACGAAAAGAACCAGATAAAAAGGATCCAGAGAGGGGATTCAAAAACACACCTGAATGTTCTGTTTTACGGCTTGCTCTGGAATTCCGTAAAGATATCTGAACGCACTCGAGAACTTCTCTACATATTTAAGGGATCTTTTAACCGTAGTAATCATTAATAAGGTCAATCCCCCTGAGAGGAGGCAAACATGAAGATACCTTTTATTGCAATAAGATGGGCCTCACCTTTTGACGACTTGCTGGAGCATGCT
Source organism: uncultured Desulfobacteraceae bacterium (assembly GCA_964449025.1). Lineage (GTDB taxonomy): Bacteria > Desulfobacterota > DSM-4660 > Desulfatiglandales > HGW-15 > CAYUYB01. The sequence continues at coordinate 2,215 of CAYUYB010000095.1, read as the reverse complement.
GACAAAGTGAAGGAGTGCGGCTGGGCCTTTCAGCAGGCTATTGAGTGTCATTTTTCGGAGGATTGTCAGGATTTCGATGAATACAGGGAGGAAGTTGCCAAACTTGAAAGTGAGGCCGATTCTATTAAACGCAGAATTCGCGGGCATATACCAAAGGGGACAAGAATGCCGGTATCCAAATTTGAGATCTTTTGGTACATTAGGGAGCAGGACAGAGTCCTGGATGGTGTCCAGAAATCATTGGACTGGCTATCCTTTAGAAGGGTGCTTCCCTATAAGGAAGAACTGAAAAAACAACTTCTCAGTCTTGTAGATTCGGTAATGGAACCGATCGAGGATCTAAGTCGGATGGTGGAGGAGGCAAAGAAATACTTTGACGACTATTCACAAAAACAAAGGATTATTGTTAAGGATATAATCAGTAATATACGGCGGCTTGAACATGAGTCTGATAAGATAGAGGATGAATTCAAGATCAAGATATTCAGCCTTGAAAAGGACCCCGTCAGTGTGTTTCATATGATCAGGCTGGTTGAAACAATAGGGTCTATAGCCGATCATGCTGAAAACGCCAGCGATATGATGAGGGCGATGATCGCAAGGTAAAAAGACATTCTTCAAATATCTCTAACCATCCATGGCGAAAAGGGCCGCCCCTATAGCTCCGGTCAACTGGGGATATTCGGGGGTCAATATATCAAGACCCGTGATATCCTTAACCATTATAACCAGGTAGGGATTATGAGCCACCACTCCTCCCGTCATTACCACCTTTTCGGAGAGGGCTTCCATTTCCAGAATTCTTTTAATGACCGAGAAAAAGAGGCCTTTTACTATGTCCGGTATCTTTTTACCTTCCCTTATCTTCTCGAGAACCTCCGTGGCTGAAAATACCGTGCAGTAGCTTCCCAGTTCAACCATCTTGACGGATTTTCTGGCCAGGGGATCCATATCCTCTAAGGGAATATCAAGACGGGCCGACATCTCTTCCAGGAACGCCCCGGTTCCGGCCGCGCACTTCCTGTTCATCTTGAAATTAAGTCTCCTCCCCTGCTCGTCCAGTTTGATTATCTTGTTGTCCTGACCGCCTATATCAACAATGGTTATGGCAGTAGGGAAAAAATGATAGGCCCCTTTTGCGTGACAGCCGATCTCCGTCTTTGTCCTGTTGCTGAAGGGGGCGTTTTTCCTCCCGTAACCCGTAGAAACGGTATAGGTGATGCTGTCCATGGAAATTCCGGCCATACCCACCGCCGAATCGAGGCATAGTCGGGATGTCTGGTCGAAGTCGGTGCCTGATTTCATCACGCAATGACCTATCAGGTTCTTTTCAGGATCCAGCAGGGCCACCTTGGTGCGTGAAGCGCCTATGTCCACTCCCGCATAGACCGGGATTTTGTTGTTCAACATCCTTTAATCTTCCTCCCCTACTTATTCTCTTCCAGTTGTTCGATAAACGCCTCGATATTTGTCTTTGTCTGTTCCTCGGAATAGCACCTCAGATCGTTCAGATCCCCGTTTATGGTAAGCTGAGGGATACCCAGTCTCTCGCTTATCCTTTGCGGCATGCCGTAACGGTTATTCGTGTTATAAGGACAGGTCTTGGCATCGTGGAAGATGAGCCCGTCAAGCTTATACATCTCATGGCATTCCTCTATGTATCTTTCCTTATAGGGTTCGTCCCTGACAATGAAGAGCTCAAGATATGCGCGTCCCATGCTCCCGAAAGGATCGTCCGGGTCTAATTGATCGAATATCCAGCTATTACAGTAAGTTGAGGCGACAATACATGCATGGAGGGATGCGAATTGTTCTGAAAGAGGTCTCAATTTGCCCCATATCGGCATACCCTCCCAGTAAAGCCGATGTTGCTCCCCGTCCACGGAAGGGATTCCTTGCTTGATCCTGTCCTGTAATTCAGCAAGAAGTATTTCATAATAATCAACGCCCTCTTTCGTCCCCCTTGCTACAACAGCGGGTCCCATGTGAATGGTGGCATCAAAGAAATTCCAGGGAGAAGGAATGGCGGCCGCGGATTCGAGACACGCCCTCCATAGTTCCGACGTGCGTCTTGAATATTCCAGTGCCTGTTTAAAACGGTCCATATCAAACCTTTCTCCGCTTATTTCTTCCAATTTTGGGACCAGATCCTCTATCTGTTTAGCGATGTCCTCAATCTCATAGTCTTTAATTTCTCCGATGTCCCTGTGAGAGT
>CAYUYB010000094.1:0-8783 GCA_964449025.1 uncultured Desulfobacteraceae bacterium | reverse complement strand
GCCGACCGCCGGCGGATACCGGCGGAGAAGGAGGTTTATGAAAGTAGTCTGTGCGTGGTGCGGCGCAGATCTGGGCGAGAAAGCACCACTCAAAGATCAGCGAACGTCTCATGGTATCTGCGAAACCTGCAGGAAAAAACAAATCGAAGACCTGTCGATGCGGATGAAAGAGCGGCGGGTCAAAACTCAGGCAGAGAAAGGAAATGGAGAGAGATGAGCATAGCATTTGAGAATCTGAAGGAATCATTGGAGAATGTAAGGGCACGGAAAGCGGCAAGAAGTGAGAAGGAAGCAGAGAAAGAGAGCGTTGATGAGGAAAAATTGACAAAGCTGGACGAGGAAGCCCGAATAATCGGCGAAATAATTGAGCTGATTGACGAAATGTTGGATTTAGACTAGAAAAGTTGCCGGTGCCGGAAACGACGCCGGCAAACAATCATTTATTGATCCGGGAAAAAGATCACTTGGCGCCAAACCCCAAAAAAAATCGCCCAGGGGGTAGTAACCCCCTGAACCCCCAACATTAAAAACGCCCAAGGGGGTGTTGACCCCCTTGACCCCCTACATGAAAGAAAGGAGCGCGAAAGAGATGTTAACATTAGCCTTATACCGATACCATTTCGTTGCCTTTATCGAAGGACGCAAACGAACGGAAGCGAGAAGACGATGTCCATACTGGGATAAAAGGTTGGAAGGCTTCAAAGGGAAAATCAACTTTACAAATGGCTATGGCGAAAAGCGGCCGTGGTTCATCAGCGAGGTTGAAAAGGTGGAAAAAACGCCAGACATGTGGATACTGAAAATGGGTAAAATAAAGGAAAAGGGAAATCTGGACATGCTGTTCCGTAGAAATTTAGATTGACATCGTTCTACGATTAGCTTAAGAGGGACAAAAGGAGAAGGGGCAAAACCCCCGGCAGGCGATTCGATTTGACGCCGCACCTTTAAGGAGGTTTGAAGCCCCTTGCACCCCTTCTATATTTCTACATGGCGGCATTGTCAAGGATTATTGTTAAAAATATGACCGAAACAGCAAGCCCAATCTTGTGGAACGAAACAACGATAGATAATACCATGCTGAATGGTGGCGGCAAACCAGACTATGTGCCGGATAATATAGGTGGTTCGGCGGTTGGTCGCCCTTATCTTGACACTACGTTCTACAATGGGGGGGGTCTGGCAAATCAGATCGATCTGGAGCTTTTTATTCGGCCGGCCGAGTTCTGCAGGAGGTCTGCCAGGCGCTATGAAGGTGCTGTAAGTGGTCGATCTTACTTCAATTTCTTCCCTTGCCGCCGCTGGTGGTGTAAGGAATGCGGAGAAATTAAGGGGCCGATTGCCAAACATAGGGTAGCGAATATATTGGAGAAAATCAATATTCCGTTCGACGAATTAGTGTTGCGACAGGTAGTTTTTACGGTGCCGGAAGAGTTGGAGATAGAATTTTTTAGTAAGGATGCGTTAAATAGTTTGATGAAAATGACCGAGAAGATCATAAAAAAGTTTTTTCCTAAAAAACAGAGTTATGCTGTCTTGCATAGTTTCGGTGACAGAGGAAATTTTCGTTTTCGACCGCATGTTCATATTTTGGTTGTGGAGAAAAAAGGCTGTAAGCTGTTATTGCCAGACGAGACTATGCAAAAAATCCGGTTAGCCTGGAAACAGGCATTGACGGGGTATTTTCGCAGGCCGATAAATAATATAGTCGTGCATATTTCGTTCGCTGCAAGACAAAAACAGAAATATCATCTTTTGAGATATGTTTTACGGCCGAACCCCGGAGCACGTGAAGCTGAAAAGTTGAGCAAAATGCCAGTTTTTTACCTGTCAGTTTTGACGCTGCTTGATGGTTTTCGATATATCCGAATATTTAATGGTAAACATGACAAGGATTTAGATAAAGTTACGGATGCAGACGAATTAAAAGGGATTGAGCTTCTCGCGGGCGAGAAGTTAATTTATGTTTTGCACGGGGAAATGACCTTGACGATGTTTCAGATGCAATGGAAAGATTGGGAATATGAGGTTTTAGCGCCTGGCTGGTATAGGTTAAACTCATCATAAGGAGGTTCTCATGGCAAATTTGTTACGAGGCAGTTGTAAATTAGCGCGGCTAGAAATGACCGAACAAGGCGCGCTAGGCGTTTTAGTGTTGAATGGCCGTATTTTAGGCTTCACTTTACAACCAGATGAAAAGGATAGGTCGGGCTTTTATATACCTGCTGGTGAATATTTCTGCCGACGTTTCCATGGCTTTAAATGGCCGGACACATTTGAAATCGTTGTGCCTGGGCATACAGCATTGTTATTTCATGCCGGCAATGTTGAAGATCATACCGAGGGTTGCATTTTGTTGGGGGCTTCCGTGGGAAAGTTACGAGGCAATCGGGCTGTGTTGAACTCAGGCCGGACGTTTAAGCAATTTCAACGCGAGACTAAAGATGTTGATGGTTTTTGGATTGACATTGAAGATCATTATTTGTAAGAAAAAGTAAGATTTTTCTTGACATTGTAATTATTTTGGTTTATAGAACGATCACAGTGAGTAAAATGTTTGGAGGCGGTAAATATGAAAGACTTCAAAACCACGATATCAGGCATTTTGGCGGGGATTGTGCTCGCTGGGAAATCAATTTGGCCTGAATATGACGGCATTTTAAATACCGTCGCCGCGGCTTTAGTCGCGGTCTTGGGTATTTTTGCCGCACAGGAACGTAAATAATTTTGATGGAGGATTAACATAATGGCAGAAATCAAGAGCATGGCGGCAATAAAAGACAAGTGGGTGCGCGTTACGCCTACAAGGACGGAGGATTACACTAAGGGCATCAGTAATCCTAAGCGGGATTGGGCTGAAGAGTCTATTGCCGCAAAGGCGAACTGGAAAAGCGGCATTGATGCCGCGGCCAGTAAAGATATGTACGCGAAGGGCGTAACAAAGGCTGGTTCTTCGAAGTGGAAATCTAAGGCGTTGTCGCTTGGCCCCGGGCGATTTGCTGAAGGGGTCTATCAGGCTGGTGACGACTACGGAACAGGCTTTGCCCCGTACCAGGCCGCAATCGCAAGCTGCGATCTCGGCCCTAAGTTCGCGCGTAGGGATCCCCGAAATTTAGACCGCGTAAAGAAAATTGTTGCTGCTTTGGTGGAGACAAAAGTCGGAAAGTGACATTTTCTTCTGTCAGACTTTAATAAAGGAGGCGTTTTAAGATGAACTACCGTATTGCGGAATTGCTGTCAGAGGAAAGCATCACGGCGGCGGCAACAAAAGTAATTGACCTGGATTTGAGTGACGTAATCGCACGAATCCAGATAAATTTAGAAGTCGAAATGGACGGAACAGTCCTTGGCGCGCATCCGGCCGAGGTCATAAGTAATATCGAACTGGTAGACGGCTCAAACGTGTTGTTCTCTATGTCCGGAAAAGAGGCTCAAGCCCTGGACTATTATCAGACCGGACAGATGCCGTTCAACGCAATAACCGACCGTGCCGGGAACGATTGCATTTCAACGTTCAATATTAATTTCGGCCGGTCACTTTTCGACACTGAATTAGCCCTCGATCCTACAAAATTTGGGAATCCGCAGTTGAAAATTACGCACAATTACGCCGCATGCGGCGGAACGCCAGGCGCGGCAAGAATCGAAGTCAGGGCGTTCTTGTTTGGGGATAAAGAAGCGGCGCCCACGGGATTCTTGATGTCTAAAGAATTCTATCAGTTTACGAGTGGGGTTGTCGGTACCTATCATACCATTGACATGCCTGTGGATTACAAGACACGACGGTACATGATTATGGGCGTAGCGGCTGGATATTTTGTCCAGCAGGTTGTGAATAACATCCGCCTGGACGAAAATAACCAATCGAAAGTCCCCTACGATTCAGACGTGTGGCATTTGCTTAAATGGCTTCACCAAGCTTATCCCCGGATTCAGGAATATGGCCATTTTCTTTTTTCATCTTCTGGAAAGGTTATTTATGCATCTCCGACACAGGACATCGTCGTTAACGGCGCGGGTGTGACTGATGGAAACAGCGTAGGCCCGACAGTAGTGCCCACCAAAATGCCGATTACGCTGGACGCTGAAGCCTCGGAAGAAGGTAACGCTGTCATAAGCGGTTATGATCCTCATTACTCATTTATTCTGCCTTTAGGCAATCCAGATGATCCGGCCGACTGGTATGATGTCACCAAAGTCGGCAATTTGAAGTTACGTCTAAAGGCCGGGTCAGCCGGCGTAAACGGAGTTGTGGAACTGGTCACTGAACAGCTGAGAACATATTAACACAGCGATATGTTTGGGACGCTGACAGTTTAAAATCACTTAAGTGGGACGGGTTTTTTGCGGGTTTACAGCCTATAAATCCCCGCCCCCTTTTTTTGTGGGGGATGCAATGTTCTACTCTTGGCCTGTAACCGTGACGACCGAAAACGTTGAAAGCAATAAGTCTAAAGTCTCCATGCCTATGTCGTCAGGCGTGATACACCAGATTGATATAGCTTTTCCGGATAATTGCGATCATGACGTGCGCGTGCAGATTTGGGACGCAAACTTGCAGTTGTGGCCATCGAACAGGACGGGAACAATCCGTGGCGACGCCGGAATTATCTCTTTCCGGGATTTCTACGAAATGCGGACGGAAAACAATATTTTGACCGCTTATGCCTGGCTGGAAGAACTTGAAGAATCCGTTACCGTGTGGGTTCACGTTGGTGTTTTACCGCGATCGATCCTGCAACCGTTTTCACTCGCAGAATTACTCCGCGCCGTTCAACGATCGTAAAAGGGTAAAACACTGTATCTGGTGACCGTACCCTTTTGTTGACCCACTACATGTTGTGTTTTTTAGAGGAAAGTCATGGACGGACGAATCCCTAAATCTTTGTATTGGCCTGATAGCCAAGACTCCCTGATCGCAAAAATGCGATCAGGGATCATGGCTCCGCCGTTTATCCGGCGCATGCGTCTGATAAACCTGATGTCCGCCGTCGTTCTCCGACAAATAGATCCTGCTTTACTCGCACCCTTCGACGTGACAGACCTGCATCACATTCTGAATAATCAGATATCTCAAGACGCTGTAATCGATCAACTGAACAATAAGGCTCTGGCTGAAGCGCTTGTAACGGGGAACCTTCGACCGTTATGGGAAGAGACAAGCAAATAAAGATTATGCAATGACAGACAACGAATTGACATTTAGAGGTTTTGAATCTGGCTGGCTCCAGCGGTTCTTCAATGAACCTTTCGATCCTTTATGTGTAATGCTGGCTATGCGGACTAAGTTGTTGCTCGATGTTATCGACGAACTTGGCCACAGTTATAATTTACAGCGAAAACTTGGTTTGGGCTGGATAGACTGGGGCGAGATACCGGGCGAAAGTCCGGACAACCCAGATGAATATTTTGACCCCCTGCCATACATAAATCCACCCGGCCCCGGCGACCCCGGGTATGTCGGCCCAAGCCCCGGCGAACCTGATTATTTTCCCGCAACGCCCGGCCCCGGCGACCCCGGGTATGTCCCCGGCCCTGGTGATCCCGGTTATGTTTTGCCGAGTGGCGAATCATCGCAGTTACCCGGGATGGCCGGTATGCAAACAAAAAGCGCCGGAGTACGAGACATGGCCGGCGGCAGTTCTGCGCCCGGAAGTTCGAGCGGCGGTGGGGGCGCAACACCAGGAAGTGGCGCTTTTGGTTTTTCTCCCGGCGATCTCGGCCCCGGTAGTGCCGGTCCTGTAGGTAACGGCGGGAACGCGGCAGGTTGGGATTGTTGCATGGATGTTGCCGATCCTGCGTCATATGTTCATATCGGCGCGGAAGAAACAACAATGAAATGCGGGGAAAGCATCGGGCTCACAGTCGACGGCGAAAAGGCGTCTTGCGGCGGAGAAAATTATGGCTGGATGTTATACGCAAGCCAGGGGAGCGTCGATCCGATTAATGGCTTAGCGACAACATACACAGCGCCGGCCTGCGGCGACGATTGCATAGCCGAACAGACCGTTTATTTGGTCTGCAATGGCCTGAATGTTGATTCAATCATCATCAACATTGATTCAAGCCCTTCTCCCGCAACGATCGGTTATACGTCTCAGCAAATGCAAGTTGGCGAAGAACAAACACTCACTGCAATTCCAGAAGGTGAGACGTGCGGCGAAACAACATATACATGGGCAATAGCCGGCGGCGGCGGCTCTCTCGATATAAGCACAGGCCTCTCTGTGGTTTATACCGCACCCGGCACGAACCCTGAATGCGCCAGTAACCCTACAATTACGTTGTCCGCCAACGGCGAGGTAGTCGACAGCCTGCAGTTAGCTATCAATGCATTTACCAGTGGTTTGGAAGCAACGCGGATATGGTCGGACCCTCGTTGCGAACAAGTTGCACCGACAGCATGGAACTGCTTCGTGACCCGAAACTCGTATACCTGTGGCGGGGTTCTGATGGACGATTCGCCGTGCGAAGGTGGCTGTCAGATAATGGACGGCGTAGATGGATGTCCTAAATGCTACTCAGAAGGTCAGGTGGTTCCGTGTCAGGGTGGTTATCACTCCCCGAATTATCTGCTGTCTCATAGTCCTATGGACAAACGTTATGCCTATATGATAACGGCAGGTTGTTGTCCCGCAGAGGTTTTGTAATGATAACCACTCGTAGAGCAATTATTGTCAACGCAGCACGAACCGAGTTTATCGCCACCGGAAAAACAAACAATATCAGTGAGGCGATGCGCCTGTATATCAAGGCACACAGTGAAGAATGTGGAGAAGTTCCCGTGTTTATCTCAACGCCAGAAAAGCACCAGCTACGGGAATTGATGAAGCTGGAACGCCCGACGTGCGAGACCTGCGGCGGGCAGTTGTTTTTGAGACAAAACGCTGTAAGTCCGGAAGGCCGGGAATATGCAACTGCCTGGCTGTGCAAGGACTGTGGACGAATTGAATATAGCGACAAATCAGTCGCAGACTGGTTACGGGAGCTGAAGCATGCTATTTAAAGGACGTCCATATAAGATGACGACAAATATGACCCTGTTACCATGTCCTTTATGCGGCAAGCCGTTGCGATGGCGTCCGCCCGGCTGAGTGAACTCAAGCGCAATGCTTACTTGCCCGTGCGGCTACGAAAAAAAGGCTGGAACGATAGGCTCGGAATATCTGAATGGAGAAGACTAAATAAAATGGAAGGCATCATCTCCGGTTTGATCGGCGGAATAGTACCGGCGCTGATAATGGTTATAGTCTGGCTGGTGACGACGGAACGGCGCTTGATGCGCATGGAAACGGATCTGCGCTGGATGAAGGAAGAAATGAGACGATGCCAACAACCTTAGGCCGTCCTTTTTCAATCGATTGGCGCGGCAGTCCACCGCACATGCTGATGCCCGACGTTCCTGTCTGGTATCGTTTTCTGGAGAGATACGGGGAGTATTTTAAACGGCTTTATTATGATTGTCTGCTTGGAGGCCCCTGGTTGTCAACGGAGCAGATCGCGGATCCGTTCGAGCGGATGTGGCGAATGAATACGGCCAAACGTGCCGACGCTATCGCGGAGACAGAAACAGAGGTATGGATAATCGAGGTCGCCAGTTATCCCGGTTTACGGGCTGTCGGCCAATTACAAGTATATCAAGCGTTATGGCTGGAAGATCCCAAAATAAACAAACCGGAACGTCTTGTGCTCGTGAGCGAACGAATTGATAATGACCTGGGTGCCGCGTGCGGACTCTATGGGTTGCAGGTGTATTTAATATAACCGGATGTAACTGCCCCTTGAAAGGGGCGATGACTGCCAGGCGCCCAGGTTTGTTTTGAAACCTGGGCGCCTGTTGTTTTAAGGAGAGCAAAACATGGCAGATTTTACCGCACCGTTCCACGCGCCGAAAATGTCAACCAAAGAGTTTTACGCGGCACGAGACAAATATGTCGCCAAACACGGATACTCCATCACGATCCCCTCAATGAATGACGTAATCCACGTCAACAGTTTTAAGCCATTGACGGAAGAGGAAAAAGCGGCGTGGAAAGGGGGCCGCAAGAATGAGATTGAACCCGGCAGAAGGCTTGACATCGAGAGGGAGAAGCAAAGAAAGAAGGCCCGTTACTTGGCCATGTTGTCTGATCCGACGCCAAAATGGGGCTCTCAGGCGGCCTCTGTCTTGACTTGTCTTGATGATATCGAAGATGCACTGTCAACTATGGGCTGTATCGGTCTGATCGCCGGAGCTATCATTGGCGGGGTGACAATGATGGACCTGGCCGCGCCGGTCGGCATAATCCTCGGTGCCGCGACTTTGCTGAATCTTCTGAACCCCATGTCTTATATACGGAAAAAGTTGAAAGCCACGCCGAGCGGCCGGGCATTAAAGAAGAAAACGGAAAAATGGACGGAGAAGAACCCTCTAACAAAGAAGTCGCGTCTTAAAATGGTCAATAAGATGAAGAAGTTTCGCCCCACGTTAGGCAACGCATTGGAAGCACTACAGGTAACGGACAACGTGTTCGGAATCGGTGTTTCGCTGGGTCCTCTGATGGGCTTTGCTTTCAGCTCGGTATCCGGAGTGATACGAACATGCGCAGGGCAGAAAGTGGCAATCGACACATCACACATCAGAGACCTGGGTTATCTGTCCCCGGCCGCACGGGCAGCCATCGCCAATAGCTTTTTACATAGCAAAGAATGGAAAAGTGACGCACATGAAGAGTTCGAGTCAATGCTTGCAGCGTGCCTGGTAATGCAAGTGTTTTATCCATATTTAGAGGAGTGGAACCCGATTG
>CAYUYB010000093.1:0-8830 GCA_964449025.1 uncultured Desulfobacteraceae bacterium | reverse complement strand
TACTGTGCAATTTTTTTGAGATATTATCTTTAGTTGGCTTTTAGCAGTTAGCAATTAGCGTTTAGCTTTTAGTCATTTGTTTTGTCGTAGCCTTGGGCCTCGAATTTGTCCGCGCATTCGTTGCTGCAAAAAAAGAACTCCTTACCGTTAATAACCCTTCTGATGGCCTCCCTTTTGGGGATATAGGTTTCGCAAACAGGGTCCTGGACCATCTCGTCAATCACCCCGGTGCTAGAACTTCCCCTGTGAATCTCTTTATTTTTGCGGAAGAGGCCTCTTACAAGAATATAGAAGATATAGATCAGTATCCCTATGATCAAAAGTCTCAGCATCTATTCTATCCCTATAGGTTCGACTAACTGCCCGTTCTGGGGTATGGTCTCAAGCAGCTCCGACATGGTCTTTCCAAGGGAAGGATGCCTGAGGTGCGGTGCCAACTGTGCCATGGGGGTCATGACAAATCTCCTGCTGTGCATAAGGGGATGAGGAACAGTCAGATCCTTCTCACGGATTATTTGTGTGCCGAACAGGAGGATATCGAGGTCGATAATTCGCGGCTCCCAGGTTTCTCCATGCCTGACCCTTCCCATGTCCCTTTCTATCAAAAGGAGCCTGTCCAGAAGCTGGTGTGGACCCATGCGTGTCGAGAGTACGACAACGCCGTTAACATACCAGTTGTGGCCCTTTACGCCGACGGGCTGAGTCCTGTAAAGGTGAGAGAGACCAGTAATCTTAGATTCAGGGATGAGTCCTATTCTTAGTATTGCCTCAAGACAATTCCGGCGAGGATCGCCCAGATTAGCTCCCATCCCGATGTAAACGGTTTTCATTAAAGCCCTATCCCCTTTATCCTTGTTATGGCCTCTTCCAGCCGATCTTCATCTTGGGTGAGGGCGATTCGAAAATACCCTTCCCCGTGTCTTCCGAAGCCGTTCCCTGGTGTCACAACCACGCCCGACTCCAAAAGCCTGGCCGCCAGGCCTTCCGATGTGTAGCCGTTCGGAACCCTGACCCATAGGTAGAAAGTTGCCTTGGGGGTCTCTAAGTCAAAACCTATTTCATTTAGGCCCTTGGCCATTAGGTTGCGACGGCGTGAATACACCTCCATGATATTGCCTACCAGAGATCCGTAATTGCGAAGAGCATCTATGGCAGCGATCTGTACGGCCTGAAACACACCTGAATCGATGTTGCTTTTGATGGCCCCAAGGTTTTGGATAGCCTCCCTGTTCCCCACAGCGAATCCTATACGCCATCCGGTCATATTGAAGGTTTTGGAAAGGGAATGAAACTCTATTCCCACCTCCATGGCGCCTTTGGCCTCCAGGAAACTGGGGGGCCTGTACCCGTCGAATGCCATCTCCGTGTAGGCCGCATCGTGACAGACCAGCATGTTGTTTCTGTTTGCGAATTGAGCGACCATGTTGAAGAAATCTATTGTTGCCACAGCGGAGGTTGGATTGTTGGGGTAACTAATAAAAAGCAGTTTGGAGCGCTTAATGATGTCGGGAGGAATGGATTCCAGATCGGGCAGGAACCCGTTATCCCACGTAAGGGGCATAGACCAAGGCTCCCCTCCCGCAAAGACGGTCGCGATGTTATATACAGGGTAGGCCGGATCGGGAACGAGGGCCATATCACCGGCATCTATAAAGGCCAGGGGTAAATGAGCTATACCTTCTTTGCTCCCTATCAATGAAAGGATCTCTGTCTCGGGATGCAGTTCAATCCCAAATCTTGTCCTGAACCAGCTGGCGGCCGCGACTTTGAAATCATCCATACCGGAATAGGATGGATACCTATGATTTGCCGGATCTCGTACCGCTCTTCTCATCGCCTCTATTATGGGCTCAGGAGTGGGCAGATCAGGGTCACCCACGCCTAGGTCTATTATATCTATACCCTTGGAGATAACTTCCCTTTTTTTCCTGTCTATCTCTTTGAAGAGATAGGGGGGCAATTTTTTTAGTCTTTTTGATTTATCCGGTACCAATTTATGAACCTCTTGGTTAGGTTTTGGCTATGAGCTATCAGCTCTTAGCTAATTTACCCTTCGCTCTGTGCACCTGAACCCTCGAACGCTTTAATCCTAACACATTCTATTTAATCCCCAGCACATCCTGCATATCATAGAGTCCTGCGGGCTGATTGACTACCCAAACGGCTGCTTTCACGGCGCCAGCAGCAAAATTGTCCCTGTTATGAGCCCTGTGAATCAGTTCCAGCCTCTCGCCGATACCTCCGAATATCACCGTATGATCACCAGTTATGTCTCCAGCTCTGATTACCTGGATACCTATCTCATCATCGCCTCTAATCCCGATTGTCCCCTTTCTCTTGTAAACAGCGACCTTAGAGATATCCCTTTCCGTGGCCTCGGCCAGTATGCTAGCAAGCCGAATGGCCGTGCCGCTAGGTGCGTCCTTCTTTAATCTGTGGTGTGCCTCTATGATCTCCATGTCATAAGTCTGACCCAGAAGCTTGGCGGTTTGTGCGGCGATGCGGAATAAAACGTTTATACCGACACTCATGTTGGGGGACATAACGCAACGTATGTTTGCTGCCATCTTTTTGATCTCATTAAGATATTCTCCTGTTATGCCCGTGGTGCCTATCACCATGGCGAGCCCGTGGGATGACACCTTTCTGATATTTTCAATTGTGACATCGGGAGCGGTGAAATCTATCAAAACGTCTCCCATGCCAATCACTTTATCCAGGGAATCGTCTATGCTCACGCCGATCTTTCCCAGACCGGCAGGCTGTCCCGCGTCCTGGTTCACAAAAGGATGGTTCGGGTGTTCAAAGGCCCCAACCAGGGTGACTTTATCAGTCCGGTGGATCATACTGATGATCCTCGATCCCATGCGGCCGGCTGCGCCGGCAACTATCGCCTTTACCATATTCGTAACCTCTGTGATGTCAGTCATTAGTTCTCAACCGTGGGTTATCATACCATAGCACTCTGACAGATTGAATTCCGGTTGCTGATCCCCGATGACTGAATTAAATAAGCCCGTAATCCCTTAGGACCTTTTCAAGTCTGTCCTTATTGGTTGAGGCCATAGAAGTCAGTGGTAGCCTAAACTCCTCCTGTATCTTTCCCATCAAGGCCAGGGAGGTCTTGACAGGCACGGGGTTAGTTTCGTAGAACATGGCCTGGGAAAGGGGTAAAAGCTTGTAGAAAAGGCTTGTGGCGCGATCCCTGTCGCCGTCCTCCCATGCGATTATCATATCCGCGTTATCCCGGGGGGCTATGTTGGCTGTCACAGATATCACTCCTCTGCCGCCGATGGCAAGGACGGGCAATGTCATGTTATCATCCCCCGAAAGCAGAGTGATTTTATCTCCCGATAGCCTTATTATCTCGGCCATCTGTCCGATGTTGGCTGAAGCTTCTTTAATGGCCACAACCTGCGGCAACTCGGCTAGGCGGGCGACTGTTTCGGGGAGCATGTTGACGCTTGTCCTTCCCGGTACATTGTATAACACCTGAGGCAAAGGAACCGCGTCCGCTATAGCCTTGAAATGCCGGTAGAGGCCCTCCTGGCTTGGCTTGTTATAATAGGGCGTCACCTGGAGAGTCGCATCTACGCCTGCCGTCATGGCATGTTTCGTAAGCTGTATGGCCTCGCTGGTGCTGTTACCGCCGGTCCCTGCTATGACAGGCACCCTTTTATTGACCGCCTCCACGGCAATATCAATTACCCTGTTATGTTCTTCGATACTCAGGGTCGCGGATTCGCCGGTTGTGCCGCAGGGAACGATGGCGCTAGTGCCGCGCTCGATCTGGAACTCGATGAGATCCCGGAACGCCTGTTCATCGATATCACCGTCCTTGAAGGGCGTTACGATAGCTACAATAGAACCTTTAAACATTTGTTCTCTCCTTGAATGACTTTTTGCCTTTGCGAAGATGACCCGGATCATTTACGTGTAAAAAGGATAGCGAATTGCGGCATATCCATAACTTCAGGCTTCGATATTTGATATCGTCAGACCAGAGCCTCTTCATCTAATTTACCTTTATACACGATAGAGGTACTTCCTTCAAGCCAGACCTTGTTGAATGAATCACCTTCTTTGACAAAATATACTTTCAAGTCTTCCCCGCCCTTTGTGGAAACACTCACCGGGGGAAGGGCCATGCCTCTTATATTTGCGATGAGGGCCGACGCAATAGCGCCTGTTCCGCAGGCAAGTGTCTCATCCTCGACACCCCGCTCGTAGGTCCTTATCTCGATATGATGGGTGTCCCTAACCACCATAAAATTTACATTGGTGCCGGCTGGCGAAAACATGTGGTGATAACGGATAGTCCTTCCTTGCTCAACTACCGGATGTTTCGTAAGGTCTTGCATCCGGATCACGACATGCGGCACTCCCGTGTTGATGAAATCAGCCCCTTTCCAGCCGGGTTGAAAGGGGATATTGATATCTGTCTTGATATCTGAAGGCAAGGGCATGAGGACCTTCACGAAGCGTCCTGAAACGTCGGCGGACACGGGGCCGGCCAGGGTGTCAAAGGTCATACTGGTTCCGGCAATACCGTTAAGGCAGGCGTAACGGGCGACGCACCGACTGCCGTTACCGCACATCTCCACTTCTCCGCCGTCCGCGTTGAAATATCTCCATGAAAAGGCATGTTTGTCCGAAGCGGCCACGAATATTACCCCGTCCGCACCGACGGATTCCCTTCTCCTGCACGCCCTTTCCACTAAGGACTTCATATCCTTTTCCGCAACCTTGGCGTCCCGGTTGTCTATCAGGATAAAATCATTGCCGCTGCCGGTCATCTTCCAGAATTCTATAGATTTCATAGGCCTGTCACGCTCTTATTTATATTAGGTGGCTATTGGCTTTTAGCCATTAGCTATTAGCCTTTTTCTTTTTCATAGTATCACTTAAACTTTTAAGCTGTATATCCCTTAATAGTAGTAATCGCCTTTTTTCGTTCCGTATCTCCCGGGCTGATCATTCCAAGAGGTCATAAAATAACGGCGCCCTCCCGATAGTCACTCCAAAAAGGAACAGCCTTTCGGTCCAGTGACATATCTCTAGGCTTACCCAAGGTCACGCGTGTTCTTTTCAAGACGCTGTCCTCTGAACTCTGTCCTCTGACTTCTGAACCTTGGAACCCTCGAATCTTGGAACCCTCGAACCTTGGAACCCTTTTGTTTACTTATTTAAAGGAGAAAGTCAGGAATTACCTCACCCCGCACCAGATCCTCATGCACTTCTCTCTCACGTATTATATAATAATGGTCGCCCCTTACCATTACCTCCGCCACACGGGGACGCGAATTATAGTTGGAGGACATGGAAAAGCCGTAGGCGCCAGCACTCATCACGGCGATCAGGTCTCCCGGGCTTAAAAGATCAATCTCCCTGTCCTTTGCGAGGAAGTCACCCGATTCGCATATGGGACCAACTATATCCGCCGTGATCTTTTTCGCCCCGGTAATGCTTACGGGTTGGACACGGTGATATGCCCCATAGAGACTGGGTCTTATAAGGTCATTCATCGCGGCATCCACTACAATAAAATTCTTCGCGCCGGTAAGCTTGGTATACAAGACCCTTGTAACCAGTATACCGGCATTACCCATTATGACCCTCCCCGGTTCAAGGATGAGAGTCAAGCCGGTTTCTCCCAGTCCTTCTTTGATGGCCGCGGCATACTCGTCAGGCAAGGGGGGCTTCTCCTCTTCATAGGTAATGCCCAGACCTCCGCCGAGATCAAGATAATCTACCTTAATATTGTTATCCTCCAGCCTGTTCAGAAGTTCCTTTAACCTTCCGAGTGCGTCCACAAAAGGGCTCACACTGGTAAGCTGAGACCCGATGTGACAGGAGATGCCCTTTATTACCAGATTATCAAGCCCCGCCGCGATTCTGTACTGGTCGATGGATTTCTTTATATCTATCCCAAACTTAGTGTCTTTCAGCCCCGTCGATATATAGGGATGGGTTCGGGGATCAATATCAGGGTTGACCCTCACGGAGACCCCGGCCTTGACCCCCATGATCCTTGCGTGTTCATCCAGCCGGATCAGCTCCTGTTCCGACTCAGTGTTGAACATCAGGATACCGGAGAGAAGCGCGTAATCTATATCCTCCGGGGTCTTACCAACCCCTGAATACACGATTTTTTCAGGTGGGACGCCAGCCTTGAGGGAACGGTAGAGCTCACCGCCCGAAACAATATCCATGCCGCTTCCTTGAGCAGCAAGAAGTCTAAGAATAGCGAGGTTGGAGTTTGATTTCACGGAAAAACATATTAGATGCCTCATGCCCTGGAAGGGATCGTCAAAGGCCTTGAAATGCCTATTAAGGGTAGCATGCGAATAGAGATAAAATGGAGTTTTCATCTCCTCCGCTATGTCAGCAACCCTTGTATCTTCACAATAAAGATCATTACCCTTATACTGAAAATGATGCATTATTATCCGCCGCCTTCTCCCTGTGCATGGCACAAGCCTATTCCTTCACTCTGCTGGTTTACAGAGTAATAATAGAGGTCTCCCCTTTGTTTTGGTATTGGCGGGGCCTTTTTACCGCACGCCCCGCACGATAATATTATAAACATCAAGAGCGAAGTTATGGCCAGGCTTTTTCTGATCAAGAGGCTACCTCCTGCTTTGCCTTCTCCAGGGCCTGTTTAACCATCCGGGGGGATGTGGCACCGTGCTGCAGTCGCCTGGCCGGGGCCATGGCCGGTACCAACCAATCAAAGACATCCTCTGTAATCTGGCTGGCAAATCCCTTTAATTCTTCCAGGGTTAATTCTTTTAGAGACTTTTGCTTATCTATGGCGAAAAGGACTATTTTACCCACGACTTCATGGGCCTTTCTGAAGGGTATACCCTTTGTGACCAGGTAATCCGCCATGTCAGTGGCCATGAGATAGCCCCTTTCATATGCCTTTTTCATGTTTTCGGCATTAAAGGATATTTCGCGGAGAAGCATGGCCATAACCAGCAGGCATTGCTCAATATTATCTGCGGTGTCGAAGAGGGCCTCCTTATCTTCTTGCATATCCTTGTTGTACGCCAGAGGCAGGGACTTCATCGTGGTCAGAAAGGCCATGAGGTTGCCGTAAACCCGACCGGTTTTACCTCGTATAAGCTCCAGGACGTCCGGGTTTTTTTTCTGGGGCATAATGCTACTTCCGGTGCAAAAGGCTTCAGGCAGGATTACGAAACCGAATTCCTCACTTGACCAAATGATCAATTCCTCGCTAAGGCGGCTCATATGCATCATAAGTACCGAAGAATTAAAGAGGTACTCCAGGACAAAATCCCGATCACTTACCGCATCGATACTGTTGTCTGATATCCTCTCAAAGCCAAGCTCTTCCGCAACCATTAGGCGATCGATATTGAAGGTAGTCCCCGCCAGTGCGGCGCTGCCTAGGGGAAGGACATCCATCCTGGCAAAGCTGTCAGCGAATCTCTGCCTGTCTCTTTTAAACATCTCGAAATAGGCAAGGAGATAGTGGGTAAGGAGCACGGGCTGCGCGGGCTGAAGATGGGTGTAGCCCGGCATTATCAGGTCTAAGTTCTTCTCGCCCAGTTCCACAAAAACTTGCTGGATATCCCTGATAAGGGTATCGGCCCTTTCGCAGGCCTCTTTCACATACATCCTGAAATCAAGGACAACCTGGTCGTTTCTGCTTCTCCCGGTATGAATCTTTTCCCCCGGCGTGCCGATTCTATCCACGAGCGCCTTTTCAACGAGGGTATGGATATCCTCGTTGTCTTCGTCAAAAAGAGTCTCGCCTTTGTCCATATCTCTCTTTATATCGGCCAGGGCGTCTGTGATAAGTGAGGCCTCCTCTTCGGAAATGATACCCTGTTTTGCCAGCATCCTGCAGTGGGCTATGGATCCCTGGATATCCTGGGGATACAGCCTCCGGTCAAAACGTATCGAAGAATTAAAGGAGTCTACCTCCTCATTTATATTCTCTCTAAAACGCCCTCCCCAGACCTTTTTAGTCATTTATCTTTTCCCCCACCAGTCTCGCGATTTTTAGACGCAGGGCGTTCAATCTTATAAAACCCCCAGCGTCCTTTTGATTATAGATGTCTTCGCCTTCAAAGGTAGCGTAATCAGGCTCATACAGGGCATGAGATGATTTCCTACCGACAACCACACAGTTACCCTTGTATAATTTCAGTCTGACAAGACCCGTGACGTTCTGCTGGCTAATATCGACAAGAGACTGGATCATCTCTCTTTCAGGAGAGAACCAGTATCCGTTATAAATAATCTCAGCGTATCGTGGCACCAGGCTGTCCCGTATGTGCATAACCTCACGGTCCATAGTAATAGACTCCATGGCCTGATGGGCGATTCTCAAGATAGTACCACCCGGCGTTTCATAAATGCCTCTTGACTTCATTCCTACGTATCGGTTCTCCACCAGGTCCACGCGGCCGATGCCATTCTCACCACCCAGTTTGTTCAGCCGGGTCAGGAGCCCGGCTGGCGAAATAGACTTTCCATCCACGGAAGTCGGAGTTCCTTTTTCAAAACCTATCTCAATATATGAGTCCCTGTCAGGCGCGTCCCGGGGAGAGACGGACATAATAAACATGCTTTCCTCAGGCTCTCTCCATGGATCCTCAAGGATGCCTCCTTCAAAACTCACGTGTAACAGGTTGCGGTCGCTGGAGTAAGGTTTTTCCTTAGTAACGGGAACCGGGATTTTTCTGGAAAGAGCAAAATCCATAAGGTCGCTTCTTCCCTTGAAATCCCATAGACGCCATGGTGCTATGATTTTAAGGGAGGGTTCTAGGGCCATATAGGCGATTTCGAACCTTACCTG
>CAYUYB010000092.1:0-8836 GCA_964449025.1 uncultured Desulfobacteraceae bacterium | reverse complement strand
ACGCTCACGGCCCTGAGCCATTCGGCCTCGAGCGACTCGACATGAGCTCGTCGACATGTCTCATGGCCGAGAGGCGAAGTCGAAGGGCTCCTGACTTCTTATAGCTAATAGTTAATGGCTAACAACTTGACCCCATGAACCCTAGAACCCTTAGACCCTTATTTACTTTTTTACATACTCATTAACCGGATGAACATGATTTAACTCAAAGCATCTGGTAAGGATCCACGTCGATTATCATGCCAATACCTTTTTCCCTTAATATCTTTCTGGAAAGCACTTCTATCTCCTTCAGGAGATAATGAAGCAGTTCGGTACCCCTGCTTTTTATGAGTATCTGCCAGCGATAATTGTTTTTTAATTTAGGCAAGGGGCATTCCGCGGGGCCCAATACATGGATCTCTTTTCCCCTTTTCGGCCATCTTTGTATTATTGAATTTATCTCGCGGCCTATTTTAGCAGCGGTGTCTTCCGTATCCTTCTGATTTTTTCCTTGAAATCTAAGGCACGCCAGGTAGGAGAATGGAGGATAGCCCAACTGTTCCCGTAATTCCTTCTCTTTTCTAAAAAAGAAGTCGTAATCGTGTTTTTTTGCTGCCATGATCGCATAATGGTCCGGATTGAAGGCCTGGACGATTACCTTGCCCTTCAGGTTTCCTCTCCCGGCCCTTCCGGCTACCTGAGAAAGTAGCTGGAAGGTCCTTTCACCGGCTCTGAAATCCGGAAACCCCAGAGAAAGGTCTGCGGATATGACCCCGACAAGGGTTACACGTGGGAAATCATACCCCTTTGTTATCATCTGAGTACCGGCCAGGATATCTATATCACCTTCACTGAATCTTCTTAATATATTGAAAGCCTTACCCTTGCCGCGCGTACTGTCCCTGTCAAACCTCCCGATTCTGGCAGATGGGAACGTCTTCCCGAGTTCATTTTCCAATTTCTCCGTACCGAATCCATAGGCTCGCATCTCTTTATGTCCACAGACAGGGCACTTGGTCGGAGGTTTGGAAAAAAAGCCGCAATAGTGACATACAAGTCTGTTGTCGTTTAAATGGTAGGTTAATGTCAGATCGCAGTTGCGGCATCTCACCGCTTCTCCACAGGAGCGGCACAGGTATACGCTGCTGAAACCACGTCTGTTAAGGAACAGGATGGTCTGGCTTCCCTCCGCAAGATTGTCTTCAATGGCCTTTTTTAAGGCAGGGCTGAGGATATTATTGTTTTTATCCCCGTTGCGAACCTTTCTCATGTCTACTATTTCAATATCGGGCATGGGTCTCTTCTCGATTCTTTCAGGCATGGAAAGCAGCTGGTATCTTCCAGTAACGGCATTGTGGAAGGACTGGACAGAAGGAGTGCCTGATCCCAAAATGACCAGGGCATTTTCTATCTTCCCCCTTACTACAGCCGCGTCCCTGGCATGGTACCGCGGCCCATCCTCCTGTTTATAGGAGGAATCATACTCTTCATCCACAATAATCAATCCAAGCCTACCAAGGGGAGCGAACAGGGCTGATCTCGCCCCTATCACCACGTCGATTTCACCCCTGAGCATTCGCAACCACTGGTCATATCGTTCCCCCCTTGAAAGGCTGCTATGATACACACCTACCCGCTGTCCGAGACGTGATTTGAAAATCCCTTCGGCATAGATTGCGAGGCCTATTTCCGGCAGCATTAGTATTGCCGTGCTGCCCATTTCTATGGCATGTTTAATGGCCTGGTAGTATACCTCCGTCTTTCCGCTTCCTGTCACACCATTTAACAGACATGTGGAAAATTCCCGTTTGTCAAGACGTCTTTTAATTGTTTTTAGTACCTCTTTCTGTTGGTCATATAGTGATGAAGGCTCAGGAGAGGGAACAAGGATATTTCCTACTGGATCTCTGAATACCCTTTCCTCGTAACTCTCCACCATTCCTTTCCTGATCCATTTTTGGGCGAGGTAAGTCCCGTTATTAAATCGAGAGGAGACCTCTTTTAGAGGAAGCCCTCTTGACGACAAGGACAGGCTCCTAAGGAATTCAGCGTCATTCTTTGTCCTGGAGGCGCTGCCACTCTGCCCGGTGATTGAATCGGGATTTACGCCCTCTTTGAGCCTCAGGTATTTTCTCTTAAGGGGTCGTGTATAGCCCTTTCCTGTGCGGGTTTCAATGCTAAGCCAGCCCCGTTTTTCCAACCTATAGGCCAGGTTCAGAGGAACCGGAAGGCGCTTGCGCGGGTTGTTTTTTATCCAGCAAAGGAGTTTGGCTTCCCGGGAAGAGGAAGATAGCCGTTTTATCGCTTCCATTCCCTTTTCGGTAAGTTCAGCTGATTTGAATTGTGGTACGTTCAGGCCGGTGGGCAGGGCCGAACGGATAAGCATACCCATAGGAAAAAGATAATAGTCGGCCATCCATTGGAAAAAAGGCACCAGGTTTTCAGTGAAAAGGGGTTCTGGATCAAGGATGTCCAGGATCTTTTTTATTTCCTCTTTTTTTGTTCCGAAATCTTTCTTAACGATGTAACCGATAACGTTGCGATTCCGGAAAGGAACAAGTGCTCTGCGGCCGATCTGGGCCATGTGAACAAGATGGTCCGGTACGGCATAGGAAAAGATTTCTCTGACAGGCAGCGTGACCGCGATCCCGAGATATGTATGTTTGCCGTTCAATGGCATGGTCCTTTGGTCAGATGGAAATGGTTCAATATATCTGTCAAATGTCTTTTAAATTTCATGCAGGGACCCCTATTCGATATTTGAACCTGATAGCGTTTCTCCAATGAGTTGGTCAGGGAAGAGGGGTATCCTCCCGAAAGGTTGAAGAAGTGACTGATTCAATGGCACATTGAACTGCAAGGATTGGATCGCGTACTCTTCCATAATCCTATCATTTACGGAGTAGGTTATATGAAAGGGAAACCATCCCGCGTCTTCTCTTCTATAGTCCTGAAAACGCACGGTCACTATGTCTCCCGATATATCTCCATCGGGCCTGTATTTCAGCAGCAAAGGGAGAAACCTTTCCTTTTCAACTAATAATTTAGGAGCGTTATCCTCTTTTTGCCCCACTCTGTAAGCGATGATACCGTCGATTCGGGTAAGAGAAACAGCCTGCAGGTTTATGCCCATCATGGATAAAAGCCCTTGGAGCTGGGAGCTGGTGTTGGCAATTAATAGCTGGCGGTAGGCCATGTCAGGGAGACGGACCCCGCGAGCCGCATTATCAAATACCTTTAAGCTGAAGAGGTTGGGTGATTTCAGCTGAATCTGTTCCATAAAGACATTTTCATTGTCCCGCTCTGTTTTGAGAGTGGATTGCACTATTATAGCGGTTTGAATTTCGGAAAAATTATCTGCCATGAATGTAAGGAGCTGTTCGGCAGGCATAACATATCCATAAGAACTTCCGTTCAAGGTGATTATAAGGTATATTAAGGCTCCTATACAGCCAAGAAACGATTTAGTATTAAAGAATTTTATCATGATTATGGCCCCGCATCTCCGTCCCATTCGTGTCAGCCATCTGGCTGATTACTGATTCCCTCGCCCTTTCAACCAAGTTATCAATATCCTTTTTTGAATAATCTTTAACAGGTATGGGCCTGCCTACATTCAAGGCGATGGTGCCTTTGTTGATTCTTAAGCTGCCCTTGGGCACAATGTTTCTGCTGTTGATTATAGCTATGGGGACAATATCACAGCCGGATTTAATTGCCAGATGAAAGCCTCCCTTCTTGAAGGGCTGTACATGGCCATCTTTACTCCTTGTGCCTTCGGGAAAGATAAGGACGGAATTACCGTTCCTGATCTTGACAACTGCCGAGTTCATGCTTCTGATCGCATTTCTGGTATCTCCACGATCAATACTTATGTAACCGGCACCTCTCATGGCAATGCCCAGGAGGGGGATCTTCATCAACTCCTGTTTCATGAGAAATTTAAAGTCCACAGGCAGACCTGATAGAAGAACGAAAATGTCAAAGTAGCTCTGATGGTTCGAGATATAGATATAGGGCAGTTTGTTATCAATATGCTCAAGCCCTCTGACATCAACTTTTACCCCGCAGACAAGCAGGAATATTTTAGCCCAAGGTACGGCACACCAGTGGTGAACAAGATTGCCGTCTTTGCTGAAAGGGGAGATGATTAAGCCCCAGAGGCACATAATGATCGAATGTATAATAAGAAAGGCATTTAGGTACAGGAATCTTAACATAGACACTTCGCCTTTGAAATATGATTTAGCCGGTCAGCTCTCTTCTCTCTTCCCTTTCATGCTATGCGCTTTTCGCCTTGAAAAGAACAGCTGTGACCGAGGGGTTGGCGACTTTTTTCATTTCGGATCTCTCCGGCTGGTCATTCCAAGTGGTTACGCCGCCCTCCCGCGGGCCGTATAGGGCGAAATATTAGGATATCATTAACCAGCGAGGTCATTCACCGTATGGGATGAAAATATCGCATAACCCTGCAAGGCATTTACAGGGTAACCGATTGTCTGATTATACGCTTCTGTGTCTGAAAATAAAGACCCTCCGCACATATTTGGTATCTAAGATGTAAAAAAACCTGGGCGGAAATCATTAGGGTAAAATAAAATTAATTATTGACATATAAATATCTTTATAATATAAGAAAATATAAGTAAAACATAATTAGATATCTTAAATCTTTGGAGTAGATATGCCATTTTACATTGTGTGTCAGAAAAAGAGAAACAATCCCCGTATGGATGTTCGTGTCTGTAAAAAGTGTAAACTTAAAGATAATTGCAAGGAGTATATCGCCTTTCAGGAACTTGTGGCTCAGAAAGAAGGCCCGCTTTTTTCCACGGAATCAGGAGAGATCCAGATGCAATTAAGCTGATATGCGGTAGCCCCTACTGCTCCTTGGCCTTTATCTTTTCCCATGCCAAGTTCATCTCAGCGGGGGTGGCGTCTTTCAGATTAGTGCCGGATTTTTTTAGTACTTTGTCCATTTCCTGGAACCTTTTGAGAAATTTTTGGTTGGCATTTCTCAAAAGAAGCTCACCGTTCAGATCCCAGTGCCTAGCCATATTAACCAAGGTAAACAAGAGATCACCTATCTCTTCCCCAACTCTATCCTTGTCGTCGTTCCTCAGGGTCTCGCCGAGTTCGGCAAATTCCTCTTTAACCTTGTCCCATATATCTTCCTTCCCCTGCCAGTCAAATCCCACTACCGAGGCCCTTTCACTTATTCTTTGGGTCATCAAAAGGGCTGGAAGGTTTGCCGGGAGATCTTGTAGGGGAGAAGGATGTGTATCGGATTGTCTTTTTTTTTCCATTTTGATCCTTTGCCAGTTATCAGATACATCTGAAGGTCCCTCGACTATGGTATCGCCGAACACATGAGGGTGCCGCTCTATCATCTTTTCGGTTATCTTTTCCATAACGTCTGCGAGGTCGAATTCTCCCCTCTCGTTGGCAAGACGGGCAAGGAAGATGATATGGAAGAGAACATCTCCCAGCTCAAGGCAAACATCTTCGGGCGATCCTTTTTCGATGGCCTCAAGGACTTCGTAGACCTCTTCAAGGAGATAGATCTTGATTGTGGAATCCGTTTGCACGGCATCCCATGGACAGCCATCGGGCGCGCGCAGTTTTGAGACCAATGCCACAAGGTTTGACAAGGCGTTTAATAGTCTGTCATCAGTCATGGTTTTCGGGTATATCCTGGATACTACCGGATATTATCTTGCCTATCTTTTGTTCTTCACCGATAATCCTCTCTTTCCAGTTTTGATAGTATTCCGGTGAGATAAGGCCTATCATAGATTGATAAGATCTGGTAATCCAGGGCGCAAGCTTTGATTCGGCTATAAGCGGGGTCTTTTCAGGAATGAAGAAGGTAAGTATAACAAAAACCAGATATATGACTATTACTCCTTTAATAATAGCCAGAAAGGCACCAAGGGAACGATCCAGCCACCCGAGAAAGATCTTTTTGAATAGTAGCTTGAGAAGCCACCCGAGAAAATTGAAAAGGATAAAGATAGTAGCGAAAATCACCGCGAAGCTGATCAAAGGAATAAATTCCGTGAAAGGGATATGGACCTCTAAAATCTCGGTTACGCGGGGCTGAAAGACATTGCCTAGCCAGATTCCCAGTATAATTCCCGTAAGGGAGGCAACCTCTCCTATAAATCCTCGCAAGATACCTTTTATTATAAGGTAGATCATCGAAACAACGATTATATAATCCAACACATTCATGCTGTTTTTTTATCAAAGGTATTAAAAAGTAGTCAAGCTGAATATTGACGACCGTGGCATAATGTCTCAGAAGGCAATCTACTCCTTTTATAATGTCGCTCATGGATCGACTCTTTTCCCGGAGAGTCTTGCTATGAATTGTATAAATGACTATTGTATGATATAGATTTTACGCGCTTATAGGACACTAGGTGGAGTCTTAAATAGTATTTTTTAGTACGGAGATATTTAACCATGATGACCGAAAAGGAAAAGATTGATCTTATTACGCGGATCAGCCTGGACATCAATGAGGTAAAAGATATAGATCTCCTTTTGGAAAGGATCCTCACCAGTGTGCGCGAATTCTTCAATGCCGATGCAGGGTCCATATATCTCAAGGAGGGGGAAGACCTCAAATTCAGCTATTCTCAAAACGATACCCTCCAAAAGAAGTTACCTCCAGGTAAAAAGCTTATCTATAATACCTTTTCAATCCCTATCAATAATAGATCCATTGCGGGTTATGTGGCTAAAAATCGGGAAACGGTGGCTATAGCGGATGTCTATAAATTAAATGACTCTGTCCCTTACACCTTTGATTCCCATATAGATGAAATATCCGGTTACAGGACCTGCTCGATGCTCACGGTTCCCATTACAAATCAAAGGAAAAATGTCATAGGCGTAATGCAGGTAATTAACGCTCAGAACGATGAAGGTAATATCATTCCTTTTAATCCATCGGATGAACCCCTAATAATGCATTTTGCAACCAGCGCCGCCCTGGCCGTGGAGCGTGCCCAGACGACTAGAAATATCATACTAAGAATGATAAGCATGGCGGAGCTTCGTGACCCCAAAGAGACAGGCGCCCATGTCAATCGTGTAGGGGCATTTTCGGTAGAGATATATGAAGCGTGGGCAAGGAAAAAGGGGATATCACCCGAAGAGGTTGAGAAACAGAAGGACGTATTGAGGATGGCTGCCATGCTTCACGATGTGGGTAAAGTAGCTATCAGCGACCTTATCCTTAAAAAGCCCGCTCGTCTGACCATTGATGAATTTGAAATCATGAAAACCCATACTTATATGGGGGCGCGGCTCTTTAAAAATATACAATCGGATTTTGACGAAGTGGCCCTTGAAGTGGCGCTCAACCATCATGAAAAATGGGATGGGACCGGCTATCCGGGATACATCGATCCCATGTCGGAATCATCTCTGGAAGGCATCGTGGGGAAGGACAAAAAGATCATTCCTAAAAAAGGGGAAGATATCCCTATTTTTGGAAGGATAGTTGCTGTCGCCGACGTATATGATGCCCTCTGTTCCAGAAGGGCGTATAAGGAGCCATGGCAAGAAGAACGGGTTTTGGCGGAGATGCATAACTTATCAGGCAGTCACTTTGACCCTGAAGTAGTGGACGCATTTTTCTCATGCCTGGATACATTGAAATCAATAGCCGAACGTTATCCTGACTAAGATACGCTGGAGTCAGACCTTGATTCTTGACAAGAATGACAGTGTTTTGTGAGGAGTGGAGTTGTGCCCCCAAGGAGAGGATGATGAAGGGAATGAAACTTAAGGATATCAGAGAGAACGCAACGACAACGAGTCAGATACGAAGAGGGCATAAAGAAAAGAACCCTTTTGCATCAAATGTATTCAAGCAGGAGAACATGATCTCTCTTGATCTGACTTATATGTTTGGGACACCGGGAGAGGATTCGATCTCCAGGGAAGATATCGAATCCCTTATCCCTCTTGTAATGGAGGCGCAAAACAGGCTTATAAATGGCGAGGGAGATGTTTATGATGGTGATATTGCCATGATCGGATGGCAGGATCTCCCGGAAAGGATAAGCAGGGAACATCTGGATGAAATAAGGTCCGTTACGGCCGAGCTTTCCCGCGAGATAGATGCATTTGTGTCCATTGGAATAGGTGGTTCTTACCTCGGAACGGAAGCAACTTTCCGAGCCCTTACCCATTGTTATTTTAATCAATTACCCAGGGAAAAGAGGGGCGGCGCTCCGGAGATATATTTCCTTGGCCAAAATATGGACCCGGATTATTTCAGGGATACGCTTGATATGCTTGAAGGAAAACGTATTGGAGTCAATGTGATCTCAAAATCTGGCACCACAACGGAGACCGCAATAGCCTTCAGGATAATCCGGCGCCTGATTGAAGATAACTGGGGCGAGCAGGGCGACAGACTCATCATTGTCACTACCGACAGGTCAGAGGGCGCACTAAAACGGCTGGCGGATGAAAAAGGGTATCGCTCGTTCGTCGTGCCGGACAATATAGGCGGGAGGTTCTCCGTACTCACGGATGTGGGGCTGGTGGGGTTGGCAATGGCCAATATAGATCTAGAGGAATTTGTCGCCGGTTTCAAACGAATGAGAAAAATAACCATGTCTGACGATTTCTGGCGGAACCCGGCCCTCGTTCATGCGGCGGCGAGGCATGCCGCCTGGTTGAAGGGTAAAAAGATAGAGGTGGTGGCGACAAATTCCAATTCCATTTATCCTGTGGCCAGGTGGATGGAGCAGCTTTTCCCTGAAAGTGAAGGGCATGAAGGACACGGTCTGTGGGTTTCACCCTCTTTATACTCGGAAAAACTCCATGCCAA
>CAYUYB010000091.1:4468-8944 GCA_964449025.1 uncultured Desulfobacteraceae bacterium | reverse complement strand
CTATGAACATGATTTTCTTCCAGGGTTTGCATAGTGTAGCCTGGAAAGGTGGCATTCACACCGGGGAAATAGATAACCGCCTGGTATGGGGGGGCAGCAGTCTTTGGAAGAAACAGGAAAAGCTGCATGCGCTCGCCGGGATAGGCGGCTTCGAAGGAAATCCTTTCTTTCACCCACTCCGGGTGATCCTTTTGCTCCTCAACGACAGCCTTCAGGTCTGTCGCGTCGTAGGAAAACTGATTCCTGTAGGACTGGAACACCGCATCGGGCGCCGGCACCGCGTTGTCATAACTTCGTCCACGTTTGATCATGGCAAACGCGGATGCCGCAACCTTAGCCGGATCAACATAGCGGACACAGCGGAATCCATTGCGAGGCGAGCGGTCCAGGGGTGGAGCCGCGATAGGTATCGTGATCATGTAGGT
The DNA here is from genome assembly GCA_964449025.1 of uncultured Desulfobacteraceae bacterium. Lineage (GTDB taxonomy): Bacteria > Desulfobacterota > DSM-4660 > Desulfatiglandales > HGW-15 > CAYUYB01. Next base: position 8,519 of record CAYUYB010000091.1, on the reverse strand, counting down.
GCCGTCGTTCCATGCCCCGCCCCTGACACAGCGACCCTTAGGGGTCTCGTTCCAGCACCACTCGCGCACATTTCCGGCCATATCGTAGGCGCCGCTATAAACGATTCCGGGATTCGCCCCGACAGCATCTGGGCCTTCGCCGCGAAAATTGCTCTGCGGGATCAGAGAGCGGAGAATGTCGATGGCGTTTAAATCCAGCCCTGTAGCCGCTTCCCAGTGCGCAGATGTCGGCAGCGCTTTTCCGGCAAACTCGGCATAGGCCGCCGCCTCGTACCAGCTTATCCCGTTCACCGGCCAATCGTCCTGCCCATTCGGATATGTCCCTGAATTCCATGTCGAAGGTCCGGGTCTGCCTGTCTGATCCACGAATTCCTCCATGGCTTGATCCCAGGAGAGGACTTTTCCATCCCGCGTAAATTCGTGCTTCCAATAATTCCTATCCTGATAGCCGCCTCTGTCCATGAATTCCTTGAATTGCCGGTTCGTCACCTCATATCTGTCAATGAAGAAGTCACCCAGATCCTTGTCTCCGCTCACGTAAACCATTCCTTTGGGCATGTCGCCCGTTTTGCGCAGGGTTCTTGAAAAGTCCATGGTCAAGGGCACAAAGACCTCGGTTTCAAAACCGGCCTTTTCGATCTTGCATTGATAATATTGATTCGCAATGCGCAGGTCTTTAATCGGCGACTCCCCAAGAAAGATCCAATTGCTCTGCGGATCTTTGTAACTCTTTAAATAGATCCCGGCTCCTTCCGGTATCGTCTGGATGTTGACAATCTGCGAACAGCGCGAAAGCAGGTCTGTGAGCTTGGAATCGCCGGGTATATATGCTTCCGCTTTGACAGCCAGATCGTATGCCTTCATGTTGTTCTGCCAGTCATTCCACCCTGCCGCTAACCCTTCGATTTCAGGCAGGGCAATATTTCTTGCCCAGTTTATATTCGCCTGGCGTCTTATGTAATAAAAGGACGAGGAGACAAGCGTCGCCAAGACCAGCAAGACCGGGATGGCGACGCGAGGCCTCAGGGCGCTCCGCAACAGGGCTTTGCGGGTCAGGAGCGCGGCCTCCCGCTCTGAGGATTCGGACCCCTGTTTCAAGCGTTGCAGGTCGTCGCGGAGATGTGCCGCGCTCTGGTAACGCCTTCCCGGATCCTTTTCCAGCGACTTGATGATGATGCGTTCCAAGGCGGCAGGGCAGGCAGCATTCAGATCTCGAGGTGGCACAGGGGCCTTGTGGAGGATGGCATCGAAGACCGTAGCCGAGGTGTTGCCCGCGAATGCGTGCTGTCCCGTAGCCATCTCGTAGAGCACGGCGCCAAAAGAGAACAGGTCCGTGCGGGCATCGAGTTGTTCTCCTCTCGCCTGCTCCGGCGACATGTATGCAATTGTCCCCACGGTTGCCCCGGGGCGTGTCAACTGATCCTCAGCCGCAAGTGTCGAGGAGCGTGATGTCAGGACGTCAGGCGCAACTTCCGTGGGCGTCAGCTTTGCAAGGCCGAAATCAAGTATCTTCGCCTGTCCCCTCGATGTTACAAAGATATTGGCAGGCTTTATATCGCGATGGATGATTCCCATCTTGTGCGCGGCATCCAGCGCGTCGGCGATCTGGATCGCCAGATCGAGAATCTGGTTCATCTCCAGGGGACGGATTAGAATGAGGTTTTTCAGCGTGTCGCCGTCCAGCATCTCCATCGCGATGAATTGCTGGCCCTCATGTTCGTCGATGTCATAGATTGTGCAGATATTCGAATGATTCAGAGCCGATGCCGCCTCAGCCTCGCGCTGGAACCGCTTGAGTGCGTCGGGATTCATGGACAGCTCATCGGACAGGAACTTGAGAGCCACCGGGCGCTTGAGTTTCAGATCCTCGGCCTTGTATACAACGCCCATGCCCCCGCCGCCCAGACTTTCAATTATTCTATAGTGTGAAATTGTTTTGGAAATCATTGCAGAATCCTCCACAACACGACATCTCAATGCAATATGAGGAGCTAAAAGCCTTTGTTATAAATTGACCGGCGGCGCCCCGGCTGGGTGAATCGCATCATTTCTTAAACCAGGAAACCGGGTTACCGACCCCGAAGAAATATGTGAGACAAACTAAATTTTCTTTGATATCCTTTCATAAGGGATACAACACTAGGTGTTACAGGCTTTTTGATCAATAAGAAAGGGTAGTGAATTCAGGCTTGCAAGTCAAGCTAAATTTAGCCCTATGGTGTTGTGGCAGCGAGCAAGCGGGGACGTGCCTATTGATACAAATAATTCATTTTACCGCTGGATTTTGGTATGATCTTAAATAGCGTTGGTAATCACCTTTTAACACCGGATGATGCGTCATGGAAAAAAGACTTATTGCTATATCGGCAACTATTATATTGTTTCCGGCATTTGTATTCGCCATGCAGGACACAACAAAGATCTTAGATGTTCGGGACTGCGATGATAGAAAGACGGATTATGTGAGAGTGGCAATAAATTCCGACTTTCACTATGAACAGCCCTTAAAAAGTCTCTTTAATAGCGGTGCGGAAGGTGAGCTGCTGGCGAGAAATGAACCTAATATTTCCCGTCAGGTGGTTCCCCCGCAACAATATGTCCCGGAGGTTGGGCAGGAAGGCAAGGATGTCATCTGGGTACCAACTCCTCAGGTATTAGTGGATAAGATGCTTGACATGGCAAGGGTTACGCCTAAAGATTACGTGATGGATCTGGGCTCGGGTGATGGCCGTATCGTAATCAGTGCCGCGAAGCTGGGGGCTCGTGCCATCGGTATTGAATATAACCCTTACATGGTCGAGTTTTCCAGGAGAAAGGCCGCCGAAGAAGGGGTCAGTGACAGAGCAACCTTTGTTGAGGCCGATCTGTTCAATACTGATTTTTCCAGGGCCACAGTAATCACTATGTTTCTTCTCCAGGAGATAAACGATAGGCTGCGGCCGAAGATCTTGGATCTAAAACCAGGAACGCGTATCGTTTCCAACACTTTCGATATGGGAGAATGGGAACCAGATGAGGTCATTACATTACACGATGAAAATTGTTCCGGATATTGCACCGCCTATTTCTGGGTAGTGCCCGCTAAAGTAGAAGGCATATGGCGACTGCCCGGGGGGGACATGACAGTCTTGCAAAGGTTTCAGATGATAACTGGTACTCTGAGGATAGGTGGTGTAAGCTCACCAATTAAAGGCAAAATGACCGGTGGTATGATAAGTTTAGCAGCTGATGGCAGACAATATAAGGGGTGGGTGAGAGGAAATAAGATGGAGTTGGAAATTGATGACGGAAGTGATACCAGGTGGAACGCGATACTGATAGCAAGGTAGAAAAGGAGATGTTGATTAGACACTAATCGGGGACGTCCCTATTGACACTTTTCTTCTTTTTTCTTGATTTTTAACTGATTATTTAGTTATACTATATAAATTCCAAGCCCGATATAGCATAAATGCTTGCGGCGGATATGTTTGGGACCATGACTGTCCCACGCTCGCATTAAAGGTAATGGCATAAGACTGAGACCTTTGCAGAAAGATACAAAAGTTGTAATATCGTCATCCCCCGGCTTGACCGGGGGATCCAGTGTTTTCAAGGACTTTCTGGATTCCGGATCAAGTCCGGAATGACGGAAAAAGGACTTATTCAAAGGTCTCAAGGCTAGCACTTTTGGATTATCCTAAGTCCCCTCTATTGACTCGCTAAAGGGAAGATATAGAGGGCAGATAATCAAAGATGGAGGCTATACAAGAGAGGCCTTCGAAGGACACCATGATTGTGTCTTTTGGGGCTTTTTTGTTTAGAGATAAGTCCTACTTTCTTCTCCTTCAAAAAGACGGGAGATATGCCATGAAAACATTTCTCATTTTGCCCTTAACCGGGGACTTCCAGAAGAAACTAAAAAACTAATTTGAGATTACAGTCTCTTAGTTTCTTATGCGGGTCCCTATTGACAGACAGCATTTTGTCACAGGTTATGTACTATCAGCTCAAATATTTCAGGTTTAACCGTCCAACCTATGCAGCATGGATGCCATGCTAAAAGGCTCGG
>CAYUYB010000091.1:0-4458 GCA_964449025.1 uncultured Desulfobacteraceae bacterium | reverse complement strand
GAAAGGAGGGCGAAGATATGCGCACGAGAGCGAGTCGAAAAAATAGGAAAATGAAGGTATTTTATCTTACTCTTTTACTTGGTGTTTTTCTTGCAAGTTCAGCCTTTTCGCAAAGTATACCTGAGCCAAAGGCCAAAATCCAATGTAGCCACGATGGAAATTGGTATACACCAGATGAATATCACCAAAAATGTAAATCCAGAGCATCTTCCGGCGGTTTAAAACCCGAGCAGGAGATGCAGCGTCAGATGATTCAAGGTATATTACAGCCGTTCTTTAACTCTCTGTTTGATTTTAGCGACCTTCTTCCTTCTCCTAATACTTCAGCAACCATTGAAAAAGAAAGACAGGAGCAGCTCAGAAGGGAGCAACAGCAGAAACAGACAGCTCTTGAAGAGTGGATGCGGACGCAAGCAGAGGTAGAAAGTGCTAGGGTTATCGAAGAAGCGAGAAAAAAGAAAGAAGGCCAGGAGATACTTGCTAAAACGGCCACGACGGATTCGGGGCTTGCTCCGTTCTCATGGAGCAGCCCTCATCAGTCTCTAGCTCCGATCTCTCTAAGAGGGTACGAGACGTCAAAACTTACCGAGGTTGAAAAACTTCTGTGTGCCGCTTATTTTTCTAAACTAGCAGAAAAATCGATAGAAGATGGAAATTTGGAAGGCGCGAGGTGTTACACGAATCAAATATTCAATGTGGACGGCGGACTGCCTACTTCAATAGAGTGCAAACCGCCAGAGGAATTGGCAGCTTCTATAAGCACACAAAACGCCAAGGCGCTCAACAAGAAATACACCCACATGGCAAAACTCTACGATGACGTAATGCCGAAAATAGAAAAGCTGACTGATATTCAGGTCAAGCTTGATGAATTAGGAGCGAAAAAGGAAGAAGCCACGCAAAAGATTGAGGAACTCAATAAAAAGATAGAAGAGCTCAAGGCGAAAGGTCAAGTAGACGAAAAGCCAGAAAAGAAAGCCGAGGCTGATGACCTTTTAGCCCAAGCCCTTGCCCTCAAGGCCGAGGCTGAAAAGCAGCATCAGGAAGCGCTTGAGTCGGAGCATAGACTACTACAGGAAAAGCAGAATCTACAGAAAGAGCTTGATGCTGTAAAAGCTAAATTTCAAGAAGAACAACAAGGTTAAAAACTTTTAGTCAGCGCATCAATATAAGGTTTTAGACGGACATTTGATAGAAAAACAAAATAAGGAGCTATGAGCAATGAAAACCTTATCTTGGAATAGAGTGGCAAGAATTATAGGCCTTTTGATCCTCATAGGTCTTTTTACCAGCTGTGCTACAACAATTACCACTGAAACAAAAGAAACCTATAATAAAGTCTATAAAACAACTCACTTATTACCTCCAAAGTCAGCTTTTTCTGAAAACTTGCCGTATACAGTTGACATCAGGGTAGATAAAGAAAAAACGCTTTATGAGAAGGATGACAGGGGCGATGAATACAGATTTCAAGCCGGCTTACGACTTAGTGAAGCCGTACAATACTATTTAGCTCCTATGTTTGTGGGTAAAGAACATGCGAATATTCTCATTGAGATAAATGCCCCTCACTTACAGATGTCGCATCAACGTAAAACGGGGAGTTTAAAATATCTTACGTGTCATAACATAAACATTTCAGCAGTCCTTTACATTGATGGAAACATAGCTTCAGACATAAATTCTATCGGAGATTATTGTGGAGATGAAACAGGATTTAAACCAAGAGAAGATGCCTTATATTTGGCGATAGTCAGCGGCATTGAAAAATTACGACCAAAGATTTATGAGGCCATTGTTTTTCCTGAAAAAGAGAAAACTAGATATGAAGCTCTTATCCATCAAGAACCAAATAACCCGAGGATAGCCTTGATCCTGGCGCATTTATCGCTAATAGCGAAGGATTTTAATCAGGCAATAGCCGCTTCTAAAAGAGTTATCGAACTCATAAATCATCCGAAATCTCTTCCTATTCCTTTCGATCTAGTATTTGCTGATGAAAGAAGCAGAAACACATTTTTTTCAAAAGCATATACATTTTTGGGGTTAAGTTATAAAGAGTTAGAGCAGCATACCCCCGCCATAGAAAACCTTAAGAAAGGTTTAGAATTTTCACCCAATGAAATTTCCGGATACACATACCTTTCCGAATTATATGAGGATTTGGAAGATTACATAGCCGTGGTCGATCTCTGGAAAAAGGCAAGTGCGTCAGATCCCAATAATCCGGACCTATATTTTATGCAGGCCAGAGCATATGCCGCTTTAGGTAAATATGATATCGCTATTTCTCTTGCGAATAAGGCCATAGACCTATCAACCATAACGGGAATCGGTGTTACTATATCCACTATAGAAAATTATCCAGTTGTCCTAAAAGTATCTGAATCAGGTCCGGCAAACAAGGCCGGAATAGAGGTGGGTGATAAGATAGTCAAGGTAAATGGCCAGACAACAGAGGGTTGGGATCTTCAAGAATTTTCGCAAAACGTAAGAGGGAATGAAGGGACTCAGGCTGTCTTAACTATAGAAAGAAAGGGTTCGGGTAAGATTGAAAAGACTCTTACCAGAGAAAAGATGATCCAAAAAGAGGCCGCCCCCCCCTTAGGTTTACGCAGTTTAGTCTATGCAATAACGGGAGAGTCTGAGCAATCCTTTAAAGATGCGGAACTCGTCTACCCTCTTGACCCTACTAATGAATGGGCTAAAAGGGCAATCAGCTTCTTTTCTATCCAAAAAGGTGCAAATACAGATAAGGCAATAGAGCTATTATCATCTTCTAAAGATAATTTTGACAAACTCCTTGAATCCCTCGCTTATTCCAAGAAAGGTGACTTAGAGAATTCCGTCAAGATTTATGCATCCATACCAGATGGCTATCTAAATTCAAAGAGTATTTTTAAACAAGACTTCAAAAATATAGTCTTTCAGTCTTTGAAACCATATGTAGAAAATAAAAGAAGAAAGATTAAATCTCTTGAGGCAGAAAATCGCCACAGAGATGCATTGAAGGTCTATGCTGAGCTTATGATGTTTGCAGATGAGAATGAGAAAAAACAGATAAGAAGCGATATAGCCAGTATATTAAAAATAAAACCCTATCTGCTTGAATTTCCAGAAGAGGCAAGAAGATATGCTATAAGGGCAGAAGCTTGGACGAGCGAAGGAAAATTTAAAGAGGCGGTAGAGGAATATAGAAAAGCACTTGATATATCCCCGTTTTTCCCGGAGCTTTATAAGGCAATCGCTCTAAACTATGAGGGGCTAAAAGAATATAGTAAGGCAATAGATTACATGGGCATCTATGTTGAAATTTATCCAGACGCACCAGACTATAGAGAGGCAAAAGACCTTATATACAAATGGGAGGCATTGGAAGAAAAGGAAAGGTCCCGGAAAGGAAGCGCCAAGTGAGTAGGATTATAAAGAAAGCTATTTTCATAGCTATTTTTTCCATGATCTCTACGAATCTTGCTTATGCTCAGAATGAAAACATGCTGTTTGTAAGTACCTATTTAAAATTACAGGGATTTCGCGAGACAGCGATTGAAAACATCAGGAAGATTGAGGGAGAGATTCAGAAGAACAGAACTACCATGTCAGAAGCTCGAAATATTATCAACCTTGCAAGACGAAGAAGTGATGAAAAGGCAAAGAAGGCAGGAGAAGTGGCAACCCAGGCACTGCAAAAAGCAGGGGAGAGTTTGAAGAAGAGTGAAGAAAATCTTGAGAGATGGAAACATGTCAAGTCCAGGCTAGATACCTTGTTTGCTTCTTTGCAGAATGATATGGGTAACCAGAAGATAAAGGGAATAGTTTCGGACTATGCAGGTCGGGTAGAGATATTCAAGGCAAATGGTGAAAAAACAACACCTGATAATCCGTTCCTTCAGCCGGGAGACAGGATCTGGACCTATGATGGGACTGCAAAGGTAGAGATGCTTGAGGGGAGAGGTTCTACCACGGTTGGACCCTGGTCAATCTATAAGATTAAAGATGAAAGCCCAGCCGAGCAGGTATGGGAGTTGATAAAAGGCAAGATTCATGTGACAGTTGAAAAAATGGAAGAGTATAAAAAGAGGTTGAAGGAACAGGCGGTTGAAAAATATAAGGAGTTAAAAATTTGGGCATGCAGAAAAGGCCCCGCAGGACAAGAATGTGGTTATTTGGCTGATACCGTTTTTGGGATTCGTGGCACAGAATTTGAGTTAGAAAGAGATGAAAATGATATTTTGAAGCTCAGTGTATCTGAGGGGATAGTTGAGGTTTTATTCCCGGCACTAAATGCGATCCACCAGATTGAAAAAGGAGAACAGGTTGAGATTTTCCTTGACGGTAGAATTAACAGAAAGAGGTAATATTCTTAAAAACACAGGGGTTAACAACACAGGGGTCAGGTCTTCATTCAGTACTGCTTGGGAAAGGGGGGACGTCCATAAGAAACTAAGAAAGTTGTAT
>CAYUYB010000090.1:0-9061 GCA_964449025.1 uncultured Desulfobacteraceae bacterium | reverse complement strand
GACTCGGGGCCGAGACTCCTGAAAAACTTTTGTAATATCTTCGCTCCTTGAAAAAGCCGACGCCAAAGGCCTTACAGTATAAACTGTAAGGTGTGTGGTAATGTGTTTTTACGGATTTTTATCTTAGGGGAGTAAAAGAGATGATAAAAGAGCTGATATCCCAGATCGTAGCGGGTAAAGACCTGACAGAAGAAGAGATGGAAGAGGCCATGGATGAGATCATGTCCGGAAAGGCGACCCCAGCCCAGATAGGGGCCTTTATAACCGGCCTGCGAATGAAAGGCGAAACCGTTGATGAGATTACAGGCGCCGCGAGGACAATGAGGGCCAAGGCCACAAAGATAAAGGTCGACCGTGAAATTGTGAGCATTGACCGGGATGACATTAACATTGAAGATGAAACAATTCTGGATATTGTTGGCACGGGCGGGGATGGAACCAGGACATTTAACGTTTCCACCACGAGCGCTTTCGTGGCCGCGGGCGCGGGCATCACAGTCGCGAAACATGGTAACCGGGCGGTTTCCAGCATGTGCGGAAGCGCGGATGTCCTGGAAAACCTGGGGGTCAATCTCAACGTCACCGCCAAAGATGTTGAACGTTGTATCAGGGATATAGGCATTGGATTTCTGTTTGCCCCCCTGTTTCACGGCGCCATGAAACACGCCGCCGCTCCCAGAAGGGAGATAGGTATTCGCAGCATCTTTAACCTCCTGGGCCCGGTAACAAACCCCGCGGGCGCGTCCGCGCTGGTCCTTGGGGTGTACGAGCTGGATTTGACCGACAAGATAGCCCTGGTCCTGAACAAGCTGGGTACAAAAGAGGCCTTTGTGGTATGTGGTGAAGGGACCTTTGACGAGATAAGCATATGCGGGCCTACCAGGATCTCACATCTGAAAAACGGAGAGGTCCATACCTTTCACATGACACCTGAAGATTATGGCTTTAAGAGGGCGCCCCTTGAAGCCATTGTGGGAGGCAATGCGGAAGAAAATGCCAGTATCGTCCGTAATATCCTGGAGGGGGGAAAGGGCCCCAGGAGAGATATGGTGCTCTTAAATGCGGCCGCCGCCTTTATCGCCGCGGGCCGTGCCGGAGATTTCAAGGACGGTATTACGATAGCAGAGGAGAGCATCGATTCGGGCAGGGCACTTGAAAAGCTTGAAAGATTGATTGAATTCACGCAGAAATGTTAGTACTGCAGAAGCTAGGAGCCAGAATCCAGAAGGGAGAAAACAGGAAAGAGAAAAGAGAAAGGCGCAGGGCGTAAGGCAATCTCCCTCCCCATGAGCCTTGTGCCCTCGACCTTGCACCCATATCAATCTAAATCATGGGCTCATTAATTCTTGAGAGGAAAATCTACGAGCTAAGCCAGTAATATAGGATTAACACATGCACCAGAAATTAGAACAGATACTTAAACAAAAGAAAGAAGAGGTAGCAAGGCTCAAAAGGGAGACGCCGGGGGCAATGGGCCATGACCTTCCCCCCTTGCGCGACTTCAAGTCCGCCATTTCTGTGCCGGGCAGGATCAGCCTGATCGCCGAGATAAAGTTCGCGTCGCCTTCAGCAGGCGTGATCCGTGAGGAAACAGCCCCTGAGGGAATCGGGCGGATATATGAAACTGCGGGGGCTGCAGCGATCTCGCTATTGACCGATAAAGAATTCTTCAGGGGAGACCTGTCTTATCTCCCGCCGCTCAAAAAGGCCGTTTCCTTACCTGTATTACGCAAGGACTTTTTAATCGACGAGATCCAGATAAGGGAATCGTATTATTATGGCGCTGATGCCATACTCCTGATAGCCCGTATCCTTCCCGTGGAACACCTGAAGGACCTGATCGGGCTCTCTCGCGAACTGGGTATGACCCCTCTGACAGAGGTCCATGACAGGGAAGACCTGGACAAGGCCATGGAATGCCAAGCGGACGTAATAGGGATAAATAACCGGGACCTTGACACGTTTGTAGTGGATATAAATGCCACATTTCAGCTGGCCCCGCTGGTACCTGAGGCCGTTGTCCTGGTAAGCGAGAGCGGGATCGATAACGGAGACGATATCCGCGCATTGAAAGGCACAGGGGTTAACGCGGTTCTAATAGGTTCAACCCTGATGAAGAGTGATGATTTGCTCAAAAAGACAAAGGAGATGGTAGAGGCAGGCGCATAGCGCACCTGCCTTCGCCCTTCGGTAAACTCAGCGCTACGGCGAGCCAGGTAGCGCATGGCGTTAGGCGTAAGGCGTGAGGTGCATCGGTAAATCAGCTCACAGCTAATAGCTCATAGGGCAAAGCGGCCTGTTCGGAGAACAGGCCCTACAGGACAAATGTATGGGGAGGAGAGATAAGATAGAAGTTGGAAGGTACGAGCAAAGAAAGAAGGCAACTCGGAAGGAAGATGAAAAGGATATGTTGAAAGTCAAGATCTGCGGCATAACCAATCCGGAAGACGCCTCACTGGCCGTTGATCTGGGCGCTGACGCCCTGGGCTTTATCTTTGCCCCCAGTCCCAGGCAGGTTTCTCCGGAAGCCGCGCGTCATATAATCATGGATCTCCCCCCCTTCGTAAAGACCGTGGGGGTCTTCGTGAATGAAGACCTGGAAGCCATAAACGATACAATGCGATTCTGCGGCCTGGATATGATCCAGATGCACGGGGATGAAACCCCGGAGTTATGCGGCCGCTTCATGCCGCGCGTGATCAAGGCATTAAGGATAAAGGAGAAATCAGACCTTGAATCCGTCCTGGCTTACAAAGGTGCTGTCAGGGCCCTGCTCCTGGACACCTATTCTGAAAAGCGCGCTGGCGGTACCGGCGAAACCTTTGACTGGAACCTGGCAATAGAGATAAAGGGGACCGGCATCCCAATTATCCTGGCCGGGGGGCTCGGCCCGTCAAATATCGAGGAGGCAATCTCGCTTGTGAGGCCATACGCGGTGGATGTGAACAGCGGGGTAGAAAGAACCGCCGGCAAAAAGAGCAAGGCCCTTATGGAGGAGCTGTTTCAGAAGATAAAAAAGATCAGAAGTCAGGAGCCAGAATCCAGGAGAAAGAAGGAAGAATAAAAAAATACACAAGATAAAGAATCAGCACTCACGAGATAGAAGCCAGGAGACAGAAGGCAGAAAACAGATGAATATCAAATACAGAATTCAGAATTTTGAATGGAAAAAACTTGAGCACTAACGAATGCTAATAAAGTCATCAACCTGGTGAAAACCGGAATCCACCACAACCGTCATCCCCCGGCTTGACCGGGGGATCCAGAGGTTTTCATCATGATGGTTTCTTCCTGGATTCCGGCCTTCGCCGGAATGACGGCTAAGGCGGCGGCTGACTTCTGGCTCCTGACTTCTGACTCCTCTATTGGAGGTTTTTAAAAAAATGATTGAATCAAAATACTACGGAGACTTCGGCGGCTCCTTTATCCCCGAGATACTTGTGCCCACGTTCGACCAGCTTGTCAATGCCTTCAACGCTGCAAAGAAAGACCCCTCATTCTGGGAGGAATACGTGGATATCATGTCCACATACTCCTGCAGACCCACACCCCTTACCTTCGCGGGGAACCTCACCACGTATTTCGGGGGCCCGCGCATCTATATAAAACGGGAAGACCTTAATCACACCGGCGCCCATAAGGCAAACAATGTTATGGGTCAGGGACTCCTGGTCAAGAGGATGGGTAAGACCCGGGTTATCGCTGAGACAGGGGCGGGACAGCACGGTGTGGCAACAGCCACCATGGCGGCCAAGTTCGGCTTTGAATGCACCATCTATATGGGACAGGTAGACATAGAAAGACAGAGGCCCAATGTCTTCTGGATGGAACGTCTCGGCGCCGAGGTAGTCCCGGTAAAGGACGGCACCAGGATACTGAAAGACGCCATTAACGAGGCCCTCCGAGACTGGTCCTCAAACATGGACAACACGCATTACGTGCTGGGGACTGCCTGCGGCGCCCACCCTTATCCCGAGATGGTCCTCTATTTCCAGTCCATTATCGGTAACGAGGCCCAGAGACAGATCATGGAAAGGGAACACAGGTTGCCGTCGAAGGTGTATGCCTGCGTGGGCGGCGGTTCCAACGCCCTTGGCATATTCAGCGGATTCCTGAACGACCCCGTGGAACTGGTCGGCGTGGAGGCCGGAGGAAAAGGGCTGGATACCGGACTGCATGCCTCAAGACTGGCCTCAAACGATGCCGCGATAGGCGTGGCCCAGGGCTATAAGACCTACTTTCTGCAGGACAGCCAGGGCCAGATGCGTAAGACACACAGTGTGGCGGCCGGCCTGGATTATGTGGGAGTGTCACCCATACTCTCGGACCTTAAGGAGCAGGGCAGGGTCCGTTTCGAGTCGGCAACAGACACCGAGGTACTGGACGCCTTTTCCCTGACCCTGAAAAAGGAGGGTCTGGTCCCCGCGCTGGAGTCCGCCCATGCCTTTGCCCAGGCCTTTAAAGAGGCACCTGACATGAGCGGGGATGATGTTATTATCATCAATCAGTCCGGCAGGGGCGACAAGGATATATTTCTGGTGGCCGAGGCATTGGCCGACCCTGAGTGGAGATCATTCATAATAAATAAGGCTGAGGAGTATAAGAGCGCTAAGCAATAAAGACTAGGGAGTAAGCAGCAGACATTCATCAGTTATTAAAGCTAAAAGCTCAAAGCTCATAATCCTTTATTGGTCCTATTGGTCCCGGATCTTGTCCTGGATAACGGAGCCTGAATGCAATAAAGAAAAATGAATAAACAGATTATTTCCGTCATTCCGGCGGAGGCCGGAATCCAGTAAGGGGACAGTGAATAAACAGCCTGCTGTATATATTTTAACAAATAAGAAAAATGGGACACTTTATATCGGTGTGACCTCAGATTTGGTAAAGAGAGTATGGGAGCATAAAAATAATCTAGTACGGGGATTTACTAAACGCTATGGTGTTCATCAGTTGGTTTGGTACGAGATTCATGAGAGCATGGAATCCGCGATTTTGCGTGAGAAGAGAATGAAAGATTAGAAACGATCATGGAAGTTGAATTTGATTGAAAGGACGAATCCGCACTGGGAAGATTTGTATAATTCTATAGTTTGACTGGGTTCAAAGTTTTGAGACTAGACTACTATTCGTCATCCCCTGGTTTGCCTGTCCTGGGCCCCGATCCAGGAACCGGGGGATCCAGAAGGTTTTACCGTGATAATACTTCCCTGGATTCCGGCCTCCGCCGGAATGACGTTGGTAGAAAACACTGGATGCCGGATCAAAGCCTGTCCTGATCCCGGATCGGAGTCCAGGACAGGCTTGATACAGGATCCGGCATGACATCTTGTGTCGATGGCGGATCGGAGTTTATCCCGCACTTGATGCGCCGCGGGAATGACAGCGGTAGGGCCCGTTCCCCGAACGGGCCGCAACCGGAGTCGCATGATGAATTACGCACTAGTAGACTAGAGAAACCAGATAGACGAGACAAACGAAATAGACCAAATCAACCTACTTGGGAGCAGTAAGGTGCTTGAAACATATATAACAAAAAGGTTGGAAGAGAGAGACATCCTGCTAATGACACATATCGTCCTCGGATACCCCTCCCTTCAGGAGAGTTTCTATCTCATCAGGGAGATGGTGGAGGCCGGGGTTGACCTGATGGAGCTTCAGATCCCCTTCTCCGAACCCACAGCGGACGGTGCGGTCATAGTCCGCGCCAACCAGAAGGTCCTGGAGATGGGGACAACCGTGGACGATTGCCTTGACCTGGCGAGAGATGTCACTCGATGCTTCAACATACCCTTCCTTTTTATGACCTATTACAACATCCCCTTTAAATACGGGATCAGCCGCTTTGTCTCGGCCATGTCCGACATGGGTATAAAAGGGGCCATCATTCCCGACATACCTCCCGAGGAAGGAAGGGACTATCTGGAGGCCATGAATAGACAAGGGCTCGATCCCATCCTGATCTTTTCACCCAATACCTCTACCGAGCGCATGAGATACATAGCCTCATTCGCGGCCGGCTTTATCTATTCCGTTGCCAGGAAAGGGGTAACAGGCAGGGACACCGACTTTTCCGGCGAGCTGGCCGCCTACCTGCTTCGCTGCCGCGAGGCGACCCGATTGCCCATAGCCGTGGGTTTCGGGATACAGGAGAAAGAGGATGTGGATTTTTTAAAGGGAAAAGCGGATATCGCCGTGATCGGTACCCAATCCATCAGGATAATGGAACAGGAAGGGGTAAAGGCGGTGGGAGAGTTTATACGTGGATTGAGGTAAGGGGTTCTAAAAGCTCAAAGGGTTCGTTCGGCGAACGAACCGATGAGAACGGCCCGTTCAGGCGAACAGGCCCTACAGATCGAAAGCAGATAATTGGTTGAATGGTTGAATAGTCAAATTGGTTATCGGTTATAGGCTGTGGCCTGATAGCTCATGGCTCCTGCTCTTTTACGCTATGCGCTTTGCACTTGACCCCTCGACCCCTACGCTCTATTTTCTCTTTTCTTTTTCTACTCTTTTCTCTATGCTCTTTTCTGTTTTCTATTATTTTCATGGAGGAGTTAATGAACGATATCAATGGTTTTAGATTGACCAGAGAGCAGGATATCCCGGAACTGAACACCAGGGCCTTTCTGTATGAACATATCAAGACCGGCGCCGAACTGTTGTCCCTGGCAAACGACGACGAGAACAAGGTGTTCGGCATTACATTCCGCACCCCGCCCTTTGACTCCACCGGCCTGCCCCATATCCTGGAACACTCCGTGCTGTGCGGTTCCCGGAAATACCCGGTCAAGGAACCATTCGTGGAACTACTCAAAGGGTCTCTCAAGACATTTCTCAACGCCATGACATACCCGGACAAGACGTGTTACCCCGTGGCCAGCCAGAACCTGCAGGATTTTTACAACCTAATTGACGTGTATCTGGACGCGGTATTCTATCCCCGGCTTACCCCTTTTGTCTTTCAGCAGGAGGGCTGGCACTATGAACTGGAAACCCCGGATGGCGCCCTTAGGTACAAGGGAGTGGTGTTCAACGAGATGAAGGGCGTGTATTCCTCTCCCGAGGCCCTTATAAACGAATATTCATTCAGGTCGCTGTTCCCGGACAATGCCTATGGTTTTGACTCCGGCGGTGATCCCAAACACATCCCTGACCTCACATTCGATCGGTTCAAGGCCTTTCACCGGACATACTATCACCCCTCCAATTCCAGGATATACTTTTACGGGGATGATGATCCGGACAAACGGCTATATATCGCCGACGAATACCTGAGGGGTTTTGAAAGGATGGAGGTGGATTCCATGATTTCCCTCCAGAGGCCTTTTAAACAACCAAGACGGATAATCCGGCCGTTTCCGGCTGGAGAGACAGGGGGAATGGATTCAAAGGGCATGATTACCCTTAACTGGATGCTTGGACAAACCACGGACCGTAAGTCTAATCTGGCCACGCATTTCCTGGAATATATACTGCTGGGTATGCCCGGATCTCCTCTCAGGAGGGCGCTTATAGAATCCGGGCTGGGAGAAGATCTGGCAGGCGCGGGCCTTGGAGACGAGACCAATCAGATGTATTTTTCCACGGGGCTGAAGGGTATCGCCCTTGATGACGCGGACCGCGTCCAGGACCTTATCACAGGGACCCTCAAAGGTCTTGTCGACAACGGCATAGACCCCCAGGACATCGAGGCGGCGGTGAACAGCATTGAATTCGGTCTGCGCGAGAATAACACGGGGGGTATTCCAAGGGGCCTGGTGCTTATGCTGAGGGCGTTGACTACCTGGTTATATGACGGTGATCCCCTGGACCTGGTTGCCTTTGAAACCCCTTTAAATGCCGTGAAATCGGCTATTGACTCTGAAAAGAGGTTCTTCGAGGGCATTATAAAGGACCTCCTCCTGGAGAATCCTCACCGGACGTGCCTTATCTTAAAGCCTGATCCTGATATGGATAAAAAGGAGAGAGACGCGGAGGAGAACAGGTTAAAAGAGACTAAAGGGGAGATGAGCAGGGAGCAGATCGATGCTGTTATCAAAGAAGTGGAGGAACTGAAAAGACTCCAGGCTACCCCGGACCCCCCTGAGGCCCTGGCTACCATACCCATGCTGAAGCTCAGGGACCTTGACAGGGTGAACAAGATAATACCTCTGGAATCAACGCGAGAGGGGGAAACAAAGGTCCTGTACCATGATATATTCACGAATAACATAGCATACCTGGATATCGGCTTTAACCTGCGCGTCCTGCCTCAGAGATACCTCCCTTACGTGAGGCTGTTCGGGGATGCCTTGCTGGAGATGGGAACTGAGCAGGAGGATTACGTCACTATTTCACAGCGTATAAGCATCAAGACAGGAGGCATCCGGACCTCGCTCCATACTTCTGTGGTCAAGGATAAAGATACCACCTCCGCCTGGTTGTTTCTAAGGGGAAAGGCCATGATCCCGGGGCAGACAGCGGATCTCCTTCACATTATGAAAGAGATCCTGTTGGACGTGCGGCTGGACAACCGGGAACGTTTCAGGCAGATGGTCCTGGAGGCGAAGGCGGGTGAGGAGTATAGTCTTGTGCCGGACGGACATCAGGTGGTCAATCTGCGCCTGAGGTCCCACTTCAGTGAGGCGGACTGGGCCTCTGAACAGATGTTCGGGCTGAATTACCTGTTTTTCCTCCGCGATCTCGCCAAGGCAGTTGATGATGACTGGCAAAGGGTCCTCACGGATCTCCGGGCCATATATGACCTAATCGTTAACAGGCAGACCATGTTGGTTAACGCTACCATGGACATGGAGGGGTGGTCGGTGTTTCGGCCCCAGCTTAAGGAATTCCTTGAGGGGATGCCGTCCTATGGAGCGAGCCCCTCGGAATGGTCCAGGGACGAGGTCCCGGGATTCGAGGGCATGACCACGCCGGCACAGGTCAATTACGTGGGCAAGGGCACGAATCTCTATAAGGCCGGTTATCGTTTCCACGGCTCATCACATGTCATATGCAGGTTTTTGCGTAATTCCTGGCTCTGGGAACGCGTGCGCGTACAGGGCGGGGCCTATGGGGC
>CAYUYB010000089.1:2957-9084 GCA_964449025.1 uncultured Desulfobacteraceae bacterium | reverse complement strand
TTAACGCCCTGTGTCAGCGGGCAGTTTTTTGCTCCGCTGGACACAGATGTTGTGTGTGGGGTTTATTGGCTTAATTTTGAACTGACAACACGATTAATGCTGATGCCGGATTCAGCCGCTCGTATAGCAAGATTGCGATGAACCTCAGGTGGAATCCTTACCATGAATTTGCCGCTGTATTGTCGACAAGCAATGGGCTCCGGTATAATCTCACCATTGGCTTCTATATCTGTAACAACTTCGGATACTAATTTTCGTATTCCTTTTAAAGCGGCTTCAGGTGTAGCAGACAGCCAGCTCAGGCTTGGAAATTCAGCGCATAAACCAACATGTTCGTTATCTTGTTCTGACCATGTTACTCGGTATGTATATCGATCATTTTTTAATGCCATGATTCACCTCCAATTTTTCAAGTGCCAAAAGCACCTGTGTCACTTGATACGCCTTTGCTTTTCCTTTATTATTCTGAATATTGATTCGTGGATCTCCTTGCCACGGAGTTTTATAAACTCGGTGACTACCAGAACTTTTACGCGGTTTCCCAAAAAATTGATCGCAAACTTTGCTCAAATCGCTGAAACGAATTCCCGTAGGATTTTGTTTCATTTTGCATATAATTTCATCAATTTTTGGCATTTTATAATAGTATCAATATTGATATCAATGTCAAGGGGTAAAATAAGAAGAGTTAGAATTGCAGTTGGGTTTAAAAACACACAACGCTCGAACTGTGCCGCCTGTTTAATGGTCGGCACCAGTGAGAGGTTAAAGATCAATTTCCTTCTTGATTGCTTCTACGCAAAATTTATTGAGGCTTTGCCCTTTTTTAATAGCTGTGATTGCGATCTGTTCATGTAAATCTCTCCCTAATCTCAAATTGAATTTTCCTGAATATCCTTTTTTAGCCGTAGCCGGCGGAAGTTTTTCTCCGTCCTGCTCATAAATGTCGATCCATTCCTCGATAACATGGCAAAGCTCTTCATAGACTTTGATTTCATCTTTTCCATGGACACCCCCTAGCATTAAACCCGGGGCTCGTCCAACATAGCAGTGATCTTTTTCAGACCACTCAACAATTTTTAAATATCGATCACTTTTTTTCATCTTTTTTAATCCTTTCTAATGCCCTTTTTACATCATTCTCCTGATAAGGCTTTGCATCACTGCCTGGTTGGCCGCTGATAGTGATATTAACGTTTTTGGGGTGTTTATAATTCCTATGGCTCCCCTTTCCACCGCGATTTATAAAACCGGCAGCTTCTAATTTTTTTATTAATTCTCTTATTTTAGGAGGCATGTTGGAATGGTATCACATTGGTACTACATTATCAATAGAATTTATAATGAAAGTTTAAATATTTTGGTCTTTAACGACGAATTAACGAGCAGACGGTGCCTGCCACCATAAGATTTTTATAAGTATAAATGCCGCGAATCTTTAAAGATTGAATCGGCAAGATAGTAGCCTGTGACGTTGAATGGCAGGTTGTGTTTTATTGCGCGTCTTTATTTCTATAATAGCTGATGATGTCACATGCATCTGAATGTAATTTATAAAGGTTTTTATATTCAAAATGATTCAGAATAAAAAAGAATGCTATAATAACTGAGAATAGTGCTTGAATATACTCCCCTTCAATAGCAAAAACTAAAGCTATCGTTAGTAAGCCAGCGCCGCCCAATAACACAAACCATAATTGCCTTTTGTGTGGCGGCATCATCCTATGAGAAAAGTTTGCTTCCTTCTCAATGATTTTAAGCTTCTCTTGGATTTCTTCTGGGATGTTCGTGTCCATCAGATTCTTTACCTCCTTTTAAGAAACACAACGACACGATAACCGGCCGGCGAGTTTTACCGCCGGTCGGGTTTATTAAATGGTTGGGTTTAAACTCCTTTTGAGACTTTTTTAGCTGCCTTAACAGTGCGTTGTGAATTCCAGAAAAGACCGGTTTGCTCAAATAAAATTATAATTAACAACATACTACCATCTTTTTTTAAACGAAGTGAATTCACATAATTTGGTTTATTATGGCTTGAAACATAGACATTGAAAATAAATCCTGTTCCAGCAAATTCAATAATATGGTGTCCTCGTTGTTTTTTAATATAAGGAATTATCACTTGATTTTTAAATTTATCATTATCGGGGTTTTTAATAACAACAATGGGATATGATATATCATCCATAGAGTCACTATGATAAAGTGCTAATAATTTTTCAAAATGTTTTTTGTTAAGGCTTATGCCTTTCATTTGACCGGCTAGTTGTGTACGTAAAATACATGCAAGCACAAATCTTTGGAATTGTTTAAAATCAATATTTTTCCATTCTTCACATTCGTTTTTTTCACCATCATCTTGATATTCAAAGTGTTCCTTTGACATTAATTTATGTTCAGGGCTGTTAGGAGATCTATTAGTTAAAATTAGACTGGCATAGTGATCATACTTTTGTGATTCATTTTCACAATTTTTACAGATGAATTGGCCATAGTATCCTTTCTGTCTTTTTGT
Source organism: uncultured Desulfobacteraceae bacterium (assembly GCA_964449025.1). GTDB lineage: Bacteria > Desulfobacterota > DSM-4660 > Desulfatiglandales > HGW-15 > CAYUYB01. The sequence continues at coordinate 6,569 of CAYUYB010000089.1, read as the reverse complement.
CACTTTTTTCTTTAGTTTTGATACCTCTAAAGCTTTATGATTTTTATTATAAACCTCGGTGTACATCCATTCAGGCAATATGTGGCTGCGTTTGTGAAATTCAGTAACTTCTTTTTTACATAATGGACAGATTAACATCTTCATTTTCATGAAACCCAACAGATATTAGGTTGTAATCCTAGCTAACAGTAATAGGTAGGCTTCCTACTTATCTATAAATCAGAAATCCAACGCTGCTTTTCAGCGGGCGCGGCTTTTTGCGATCCGCTGCAAAAGCCTTGTTATCTGTTCCCCTTTCGTGAATTACAAGATCGATGTGTAATAGCAGCATTCATAATCTTTGTTTTACCTGCTTTGCTGTGGGGTTTTACATGATCAGCCGTAAAATCATCCCATGTTACTGGCTTACCGCAAATAGTACACAATTGATCCTTTTCAGAATTCCATATTATTCTTCGTTGTTCTTTGCTGAATACTCTCTTATTGTCCTTTTTTTCGTATAAACTTTCTAAAATACCAGTCAAAATTTCCTCGCGTCTTTTTCTTTGCTTAATTTCATCAGTACTTTGCAGGACAGTAATAAGATACTCGCGGTATAGCTCATGGCCTGGACGAATTCCTTTAGCCTTCCTTTGCAGTTCACGTACTTCGTCTACTCCATTAGAAAAATTTCTGATCAAATCAAAAGCTAATGTATTCCTGCGCTTGTCTGTTAATATAAGACCATCTCTTTCATACTTCCAAAAGAGAACTCCAAGAGTATAAAAATCTGAAATTTGACAGAATCGAGTTGTCTTTAATTTTGGGAACATATTTTTAATTCTATTTATGGTCCTAACACATTGTTCTTTTAGTTTTTTAACCTGTTTTCCAGATATAGAGTTGGCATTCATGACTTTATCGAGGGCCATTTTTTTATTTATAACGCCTTCATTATTTATTGACACCATTAATTCACAAACAAGCTCGACATGCTTCATTCGCTTGATTTGGTTTGAGCTAAGAATCTTATTTGAAAGAAAGTAGTTTGCATAACGCTCAGCAACTTTACCTGCCATACGGAGGAATTCACTATTATAATATTTGGCGTGTCGTTTTTCAGCAGGAGTGAGCGCTTTTCCAGTCGAGTTAATTCGGACAAACACATCGATTATGTCAGCCAATTCACCTGAAACTTCAATGGTATGAAGTTTGTAACCAGTGAGTCTGTGTTGAAGCTTTTTTTTACGAAGATATGCCCAACTAATGGTCTCCTTCTCAATATCAGGTGTAATTTGCGATACAGTTGAAAATCTATCACCTCGTATTAATCCCATAAAACGGAAAATAGACTCAATACGTTGTTTACCGTCTATAACATCATAAATGTAACGACCATTATCTTCTCTTTTATATAGAAATATTGAAGGAAGTGGATAATTCCGAAGGATAGAATCAATGAGTTTTTTTCTATCGGTCGGTGTCCATACGGAATCTCTTTGGAATCCAGGATTTAAATTAAGATATTTTTTCTCATAAAGATTTGCTAAATCCTGAATTGTTTTTGGATCTGGCTCATATCTAATTTGTTCCATAAGCTGATCTCCTAATCAATGCTTCGTCGTTATTCCTTCTCACAGATAACGCTCCGCATAACCGGCTGGCGATGGAGCGCAGCGGAATTGCCAGTCCGAGTTGATACGGTTGTTAGGGCTATTCATATCATTGTGCCCTGCCAAAGCTCCTCAACCTCGATGAGAAGGCAACCACGTTCTTTGGCGATTAACCGGCACCCCTCAATAATAGTCCTGTATTTGTCGTAAGTATCGTTCTCTTTGATTCGATTGACAATGTGTGTCTTAGAGATAATATTTGGACTGTGGGCGTATTTTGAGCGAATACCTGCCCAGAGACCGTTATCAATCGGCGGATGAATGTATTGTATCAGTCCTGGCCTCCCTGCTCCTGCGAGATAGACCATTGTCTTCAAATATATGTTTATCAGCTTTGCCGCCCAGCCTACCGGAAGTACAGGGGCGGCTGTACGTATTGCGAGCGTAGATTCCTCATGCCATCTGTTGAACTCGGAAGCCGATATTTCTTTCCCTTCAAATACGAAGTCATTTTTCGGGCTGCGAATAAGCGGGTAAACGGCATTGCGCGACTTCACTGGACACCCGGACCTTGTGGCAGAAAAGGCCGTCCATTCTGCGAAGTCTTTTATGCTCTTTTCTCTGACAGATGTGTTTCCCTTCATTCCAGTACCCCAAGATATCGCATGGAATCTTCAATAATTGGCCTCAGGTTTTGTGGGCATGGATTCTTTCGTTTAACCGGTGAAAGTCTATTTGGTGCTATTCGTGGGCTCAATCCATTGAGCTCTTTGACATGCGCAATCCAACATGTCTTTACCGTACGACCGTGCCTTCTTTTAATGTCATCCTGTATTGCCCTATATGTGGTCATAGCTTTCCCTGTTTCTTTTTCCCCTAACGATTGCGTTCACCGGCGCCCTGTGAGAAGCGGCCGGAGTGTGACTGAGCTAGTAAAATGTGGCCAAGACTTTCGGAATGAATCCCCCGAAAATTTTCCGTCAAAATTCACCAAAATCTGATAAATTATCTGGAAAACCTGGCTTTCCCAAACCGCCGCAGCTCAAGGCGTCCGGTGTAACATTAGGTTAGGCAGAGTTTATCTTTTGAACATTGTCCAGCTCCTTTTTGAAGATCTGTTCAAATTCGAGCAATTTCTTAGCCTTAATCACGTATCCCAAGTTAATTGGAATTTGGGTACGTGTGCGAACATTATCAGTTGTGGGGGTTGGTAAAACTTCGATTGATCCATCGGCTGTCATTACTGGCCCTGCATAGAGAACACCTAAAAACTTAATTCGAGATGAGCCGAGATTTAAACCCTTTCTGGTAAAAACTTCACCAATATCTATTATTAACACTGGGGATCCGCTACTACCGGGCACACAAGCCGCATCGATTAAGAACTCTGCCTTACCATTCCAATCAAACCTGTAGTGCGAGGCAAGTACCCCTGAACGAAACACAGGTTGATTATGTTCTAAGTCCGAGAGGCCGTTCGGATATCCAATCATTACTACTCTTTCCATCCCGGCCATTTCCTTTATATCATCCTGTGTGGGCAGAGTAGAGAGGTCTATAAAGGTAACATACGGCTTAAGTCCTTTCTTTTGCATCTCAGTTATAAGAGTGTAAATCGGCATGGCGCATAAATCGACAGCTGGGTCTGGATGATCTATCCACGGCTTCGCGAAATTAGAAATTACAAATCTATGGTGCCGGTCATAAAGTGGATGGCCTGATCCATCGCTCAATGTGAAATATAAGCTTCCCTTTTCGGCACCCTGCACGACATGCTTATTTGTGACAATAACTGGTACGAACGAATCTCCACTTTCAACATACTTTGTGAAAAATCCAGTTCCAGTAGCTATTTGGCCATCCCCAAGTTCACACTCGATTCTAACTGTACTGAGAGATAACTGTTCAAATATTGATAATTCACTCATATTCGATCTCCCTCTGCCTAACGAGCCTGTCGAAAAACCATTTTGCGAGAAAGATTTTATTTCCAGTAAAATGACCTGTCAAAAAGAACTGG
>CAYUYB010000089.1:0-2947 GCA_964449025.1 uncultured Desulfobacteraceae bacterium | reverse complement strand
TATGGCGCCTAGACATTCGGGATTATACAGGCATATCTCTCTCCTCATATCCTATTATCCTGCCGCCATCGCATAACTTCTTCCAAAATTGATGATCTTCTCAATATTATGAACCATACAGTAAAGCATCCAAAGGGTCCTCCCAGCCAATAGTTTCAAGGTTCTCCTTCACCCCCTCCAGCATCGGCTCCATGTTCGCGCCGTCTTCCCCTTTCCCAAAAACCTCAGTATGCAAAACTACCTGGCTCTTCTCGTCAACTATCGCATTGGCATTATAACCTTGTATCACCCCATGCGATGTGGTCAGTTTGGCGGATTCATTATCCGTGACGTTGCTCTGTATCTCCTTGCCTCCGGACCCTATCTTAGGCTCGTTTTCATCAAGAAACCTATCAATCCGGTCCGCTTTCTGCTTCAGCCTCTTGATCCGCTTCTCTCTCCTCTGCCGATCCGAATCAGTCTTACCCTTATCTCGTTCATCTGCCTCACGATGCTCATTAACCGCCTCCTTAACCTTCCTCTCCAAAGCCTCCTGTTTCTTCTTCAAATCACCAAATGTACCGCTCCACTCCTTTGACGCATTCGACGATAGTTTCAGTCCATCCAGACTGAAATGCGTGCCCCCAAGTAAACCCTCTTCCTCGCAGATCAGAAGCACCTTCATGAATAACGTCTCAACCTCTTCATCAATCGATGAAACAAAAGCCGCTATAGTGCTGTGATCCGGCTTTTGTCCGCATGCTAGAGCCATGAACGTAATGTTTTCCAGGCATGCCCGTTCCAATGACCGCGATGATATCAATCCACGGGAATATCCAAAAAGAATGGTCTTTATCAATACCTTCGGATCAATCGCCTTCCGACCAGTGTCGTCGTTGCTGTAGCGATCATCAAATATGCTCAAGTCAAGCCGTTCTTCAACCACATGATGTATCGCGTATTCCAACGTGCCAGGAACCAACTGATCTTCTAAGGAAACAGGCACCATCTTTAACTGATCGTAGTCGTAAGGTTTATATCGCGCCATCTTCATCTCCTTTGAAAAGGAAATATTTCTTAAAGGATGACGAAGACGATATCATATAATTGCTTATATGTAAATAGATTACTTTAATATTTATTGGAATTAAATATTATTAATTATTTCAAATACACAGTGATTAATAATGGTTAGCGTTTTATGAGGTTAATTTGGTAAAAAAATATTCTAAAATACTTTTTCGACAGGCTCAACGCCCGGCTTCACTGAAAGCCGACGTCTCATCAGGCTTTCCGGTGAAAGCCGATGTTATGCGTATTTTTAATTACAATGATAAACCATAATAGGAGTTAGATTCCTTTTCTGTCTTCCACAATGAAGTGACATGTTGATTTTTAAAAAAGAATTTCATACCGTTTAACCAAGCATTCCAGACTTCTGGATATAAGTATCCCTGAATATAATATAGATACTCTTCACCACAAAGATTAAAATAATCCATTAAAGTCGTAGTCTGTTCTTTGTTTAGTGTTTCATTGGAAGGTATCTCAATGATCGAATTGAGTTTTTCATTTAATTGATCATATCGAGAGTTACATTCAGCGAAAATTTCTCTAAATAATTTCATTTCTTCAAGACGTTGTTTTTGAATAAAGTAGAATATGGACAGTAAAGTCCCGAGGATAGCAATAATAAATTTAAAATCATCGATATTTTTACACGTGCTAATAATAAAAAATAAAATAATAATAAATATGAGAGACAACAACCACCAATAATTCATATAAAACCAAAATTTTAATTTTATTTTTATCATACTTTCCTCACGAGCATAACGAGCTGCTCAGGGGCGGCGCGTCTTTTTGCGCCGTCCACTGCAGCAGCAAGGTTAGCGATCATATTCAGCACGCCTCTGCACGCTTGGCCCGTAAAGCATCCTGAATGTGCTTACCAAGTTTCCGAACTAGCAGGAGAACAACCGTGACTTCTTCAGAATAAAGGTCGACTTTTCTACCAACAACGGCCCGCAAGTCGCCACTATTGTTAATGTATGCCGGATCGACTACGCCCATGCGGTGCGCGATGAGGTGGCGCTTCTGGAAGCTCTGCACAAGTAAGAGCCACTCGTCGGGCGTGAACGGTGATGTCAGATCGATTCCGAACAGCCTCGATACTCGTGACTTCAGATTTTCAAGGTTTTGGCACGAAATGCGAGCAACCTCATCCGGAGCTGTTGCCAGGCCGCTGTTCACACGGAACAGCTCACGACCGAATGCATCGAAGGCAGAAACAGCGTTCTCCAGCGCGTCAGCGACAAGCTGGTCAACCAGCGTCCCCTCAAGTGTGCTTGAGAGTTCAAGTTCTTTCGAAGCCAGATCAAGGTTCGCCTCAAGAATTTGCAGAGAGTTGTGCGAGCCGCAGTCCGGGCAGTAGGCGAAGACCCCGTACACGGCGTATCGCAAACCACACTCGGAGCATACCAAAGCGGTCTCTAGCTTTTTCTCCTCATAGCGGTACAGCGGAAGTGGCCTACCAGGCTTGTACTGGAAGGTAATGCTTATGAAGTCACCGCGTCGAGGCCGTGAGGGAGGAAAGGACCTCTTTAGCATGTCGCCGACGTATTTCTGGGCTTCACGCATCGCCGCACTCCGTGCGTACTCTAATTGATCCTGAGTCCAGAACGTGTCATGAGGCCCCACATGTCCACAGTACGGACAGTGGCACGGCAGATTTTCACCTTTTAGACCGGTCCCAAGCTCAATCTTGAAGTAGCCCAGGCACTCCTCGTTCGGGCATTCACGCCCGAAGAAACCCTCCTCGTCGTTTTTCATTGGAATGCTGAATTTGATGGTGTCAGACATCGGACTCCTCACGGAAAAAATCGTGTTTGGTGCTGCTAACGACGAGCTCACCCGGAGCAGCCCAGCGGGCTGCGATCGGGTGCAGCGGCTGGTTGTGCCTTCATCC
>CAYUYB010000088.1:0-9104 GCA_964449025.1 uncultured Desulfobacteraceae bacterium | reverse complement strand
ATGAATACTTGAAAAGATTCGGTTTCGGCGAAAAAACAGGAATAGATCTCATCGGGGAAAGGCGAGGAACAGTCAGAGACCCGGAATCTTCGAGGACGCTTGATCAGATCACGGTATTTTTCGGCCAGGGCATGTCGGTTACATCTCTCCAGCTTGTCAATGCCATGGCATCCATCGCCAACGGCGGCAGACTTATGAAGCCTTACTTAGTCAAAGCTATTGTGGACCAATCGGGCCGTGTCGTTAAGAAATTTTATCCCAGTACCATAAGGAGAGTCTTATCAGAGCAGACGGCAGAAAAAGTGAAAGCCGTACTGGAGGAGGTTGTCAGTGAAAGAGGCACCGCCCCTCTGGCGGCCATTAAAGGATACAGGGTTGCCGGAAAGACAGGCACTTCCCAGAAGGTTGACGTCGTTACAAAGACTTATAGCAAAGAGGACTACATATCCATCTTTGTGGGATTCGTTCCCGCAAAGGATCCGAAGCTGGTGATGCTGGTAATGATAGATGAACCAGAGACTTCGCCCTATGGAGGCGTGGTAGCTGGCCCTGTTTTCAGGGAAGTTTGTAAATGGGCACTTAATGATATGACGGTAAATCCGGAATTGAAATTCGTAGAGACGATTCGAGAGCCCATTCACGGCGGTTCGGAGATCCCCAAGGGCGGATCTCAGAGAGGTATTCGGGTAGAGAGCGATGACCTTATGCCGGATTTTACAGGTCAGACAATGCGGGAAGTCTTGAAACGAGGAAGCGAACTAGGGCTGGAGATGGTGTTGGACGGAAGCGGGATAGCAGTCAAACAGGTCCCGGAGCCAGGCTCTCCGATTGATGGTGTGACTGCGGTAGTGGTGAGTTTTGAACCGCCGGTGTGAATTTTTGGTATGGCTATGAGGTAGGGATTTTAAGAAAATGAAACTTTCCACGCTATTGGAAAAAATTCCGGTCTTTAGTCTGGACGGTAACGGGGAAGTGGAGGTCAAGGGGCTGGCATATGATTCTCGAAAGGTTCAACCGGGGTATCTGTTTGTGGCAATAAAGGGTTACCTTCAAAACGGACATGACTTTCTTGATGAGGCGGTCAAAAACGGAGCTGTGGCGCTGGTGGGGGAAGAATTCAGGGACTCTTATGGGAAGTTATTAAAGATCAGGGTGCCTGACTCGAGGGAAGCCCTCTCAAAGATCGCCGCCAAGTTCTATGAAGAACCGTATAATGAGATGGATATTATCGGGATCACGGGGACTAACGGCAAGACCACAACGAGCTATATGATAGAATCAATACTTTTGACCTCCGGTGCTAGCCCCGGGGTGATAGGTACTATCAACTCCCGTTTTAAAGGCAAAATTACTCCCTCCGCTGTTACCACCCCGCAATCCTTGGATTTGATGCGTCTTTTGAGGGAGATGGCCGATGGAGGAGTCACTCATGCGGTTCTTGAGGTTTCTTCCCATGCCCTTGATCAGAAAAGGATAGGAGATTGTCCGTTCAAGGTGGCCGTGTTTACGAATTTTTCCAGGGATCACCTGGATTACCATAAAACAATGGAGGAATATTTTTACGCGAAAAGCCTCCTTTTTCGAGGATTGAAAAGGGGGGAGGGATCTAAAAGGGCTACGGCCGTTATAAACACGGATGATCCAAGGGGAGAGGCGCTGGCATCTCTTACCAATGCCCGGGTGTTGACCTATGGTCTGAGAGGGAAAAGGGACTTCAGTGCGGATTCGATTTCAAGCGATAAGTCGGGGTTGAGGGGCAGGCTCATTACCCCTGTTGGGGAGGCGGAGATCCGTTCGTCCCTTATCGGGTTAGTAAATATCTACAATATACTGGCGGCTGCAGCAGCCTCCTTCTCCTTGGGCGTAGGCCTGGATAGCGTAGTTGAAGGTATAAGAGGACTAAAAAATGTGCCAGGACGCCTGGAGTTGGTGGATAACAAAAAAGGTTTGACGGTGGTAGTGGATTACGCCCATACCCCTGAGGCCTTGCTCGAGGTGCAGCAGTCGCTTCGTCCGATGACCGAGGGTAGATTGATCACGCTTTTCGGTTGTGGCGGGGATAGGGACAGGGGAAAAAGATATGATATGGGGGTATTAGCTGCCGAGAACAGTGATGTTGTAATTATCACCTCGGATAATCCTCGCAGCGAAGATCCGGAATCCATTATGAGAGAGATTGAAGAAGGGGTTAAACAATGCGGGTTGAGCAGGGCGCAATGGTCGAAGTCCGGCCCTGAATCACCAGCCTACCTGCTTGAGGTTGACCGGCACAAGGCGATAGAAAAGGCCATTTCAATGGCCAACAAGAAAGACTTGATCCTTATCGCCGGAAAAGGTCATGAGGATTACCAGATAGTGGGGCGGGAAAAGCGGTTTTTTGATGACAGGAAGGAGGCTGCCGGGGCCGCGAATAGAAATGATCGCTGAATGGGGAAAGATAACCGCAGGGGAGATTATCCAACCGATGGAGGGAGAGTTGGTCTCCGGCAGGGCGGGATCTGTTTTGACCGGGATTAGCACTGATTCAAGAGAGATGGAACCGGGCCGCCTTTTTGTGGCACTCAAAGGTGAAAGATATGACGGGCATGATTTTGTGGCGAAGGCGGTTGAGCGAGGCGCTTCGGCCGTAGTTGTTGAAAAGGACCGTGGAACTGGAATATCAGAGGATAACGGCCCGGCGGTAATTGCCGTAGCCGACACATTGAATGCGCTTGGCACCTTGGCATCCTGGTGGAGACACCGGCATGATGTGACTTTAATAGCAATAACGGGAACCACTGGAAAGACGACTACAAAAGAGATGACAGCCAGCATCCTGGCTTTAGGCACCGAGACCTTGAAGAATGAGGGAAACCTGAACAATCTGATAGGTCTGCCCCTGACGCTTTTGCGGCTGGAAAGGGGGCATCATAAGGCGGTTCTGGAAATGGGAATGAACAGGCCCGGTGAAATAGGCAGGTTGACGGAGATAGCTGACCCGGATGTCGGATTGATTACCAACGTGGGCAGGGCGCACCTTGAAGGTGTGGGTGATCTTATGGGTGTTGTCAGAGCCAAGATGGAATTACTGGAGAAGATCTCCCACAGGAGTCAGATTATCATAAACGGCGATGACGGAGTTCTTAAGGGGGAAGCATCAAAGATTAAGAGGGAGTTTATAACTTACGGGCTCAGACAAGATAATGTAGTCAGGGCTGACAATATAAGGAGTATGGGAAGGGAAGGTGTATCATTCAATATCCTTTACCAGGACAATTGTGTGCCGGTGAAAATTAAAGTCCCCGGGCTGCATAATCTTTTTAACGCCCTGGCGGCTGCGGCTATCGCCATATGTATAAAAGAATCTTTCGAGCATATAGGTTCAGGGCTTAGCAGATTTGAAGGAATAGAGGGGAGATTTACGGTCTCTTCGCTTCCCGGAGGGGGCATCCTTGTGGATGACACGTACAATTCAAATCCATCTTCCCTTAAGGCGGCCCTTGATTCGGTAAAGGAGATGGCGGGCGGTAAGATGAGGTTGATTTTGGGATTGGGAGAGATGATGGAGCTGGGAGACGAGTCAACCCCTGCTCACCTGGAGGCGGGGGCGATGGCGGCGGACATCGGCGCTTCATATGTTTTTGTTATGGGGGAACACGCTAGTGAGATGCTGAAAGGGGCACTGGAAAAAGGTTTTTCCCGCAGAAGGGTTGTGGAAACCAAATCTCATCAAGAAATGGCCCAAAAGATAGAAGAGATAGCGGGGAAAGGCGATCTTATTCTGTTGAAGGGGTCAAGAAAGATAGGTCTTGAAAAGGTGTCCGAAATCTTGAGGAAGGGGATAATGGCTAATGCTGACTGAATTAATATACATGTTCCATTTTGATTATTCCTGGCTGAATGTGTTCAGATACATAACTTTCAGGACAATCCTCTCGGCCCTAACATCCCTTATCTTCTTTTTTATCGTTGGAAATTGGGCAATAAGAAAATTACAGTCCATGCAGGTCAGACAATATATCAGAGAAGACGGCCCGCCCAACCATAAAAAAAAGGCCGGTACCCCTACAATGGGAGGTTGCATTATCCTGCCTGTAATCGTTATATCCTCACTGATGTGGGGTGAGCTCACGAATATCTATGTATTATTGACTCTTATTTCGATAATCTGTTTTGGATTGATCGGGTTCGTGGACGATAAACTCAAGATGACCAGAAAAGATGGTCGGGGTCTAAGCGTCAAGGCCAAATTGTCTTTACAGACCTTGATAGCATTGGCTGTGGCCATGACCCTTTATTTCCACGCTGGTTTCGACTCCCATCTGAACGTGCCTTTTTTCAAGAATGTCACCCCCGATCTTGGAGCATGGTATATCCTGTTTGCCCTGCTTGTCATTGTAGGCTCCTCGAATGCCGTTAATCTAACTGATGGCCTGGATGGGCTGGCCATGGGGCCGATAATTATCGCCTTTCTATCTTATCTGATATTTTCCTATCTGAGCGGGCATATAAAGATTGCCGAATATCTGCAGATACCATATGTGGCGGGAAGCGGAGAGGCGTCGGTGATATGCGGTGCCATTTTCGGGGCTGGCCTGGGTTTCCTGTGGTACAACACCTATCCTGCTGAGATCTTTATGGGGGACGTGGGATCACTGCCCCTGGGAGCCGCTTTAGGAACCGTGGCTGTGGTAACAAAACAAGAATTCACTCTGATATTGGTTGGAGGGCTGTTTGTGTTTGAAGCCCTCTCGGTTATGTTCCAGGTGTTTTATTATAAATTGACCGGCGGGCAGAGGATATTTCGAATGGCGCCCATACACCATCATTTTGAGATGAAGGGATGGCCGGAAAGCAAGATAACTATCCGTTTCTGGATTATTGCGATCATTCTGGCCCTGTTATCCATGAGCACCCTGAAATTACGTTAAAAACATGGGAAGATGATGAAACTGTGCGATATCCGGGTCCAGCACATCGCAAATCCTTTGCATATCTATTGCCGCCTGATTGATTTCGGGGTGAGCGCGAGGGTTTCAAAAAGATTGGGCATTATCTACGAAAGGTGTTTTTATCAGTATTTTTCGAAGGGTCTGAAAAGAAATGGAATTCCTCAGGAAGAAAATCCTGATAGTAGGCCTGGGTAAATCCGGCATTTCCGCTTCGCGATGGTTAATCAGGGAAGGGGCCGATGTAACTATAGGGGATATACGGTCGGGTCCCGAACTGGACAGGCAATTATACGAGGAGGCACTTGAACTGGGAGCGAAACTGGAGACAGGAGGGCACGACGAAAAGACGTTTATTAACTCGGACCTGATAGTGGTAAGTCCCGGTGTCCCACTTGACATAGGTCCTCTATCAGCCGCCGGGGAAAAGCGGATCCCGATTGTGGGCGAGATGGAATTGGCTGCGCGACTATTTGATACTCCTATTTTAGCTGTTACCGGGACAAACGGAAAATCTACTTCGGTGAGGTTGCTGGAGGGCATGCTTAAAGCCTCGGGTTTAAAACTGTTTGTAGGGGGGAATATAGGGAAACCCCTTATGGATTATGTGGCAGGAACCCGGGATGCCGATTATGTACTGGTTGAGGTAAGCAGCTTTCAATTGGATAGCATGGAAAGATTCCGTCCCATGGTCTCTCTCCTGTTGAATATCTCTCCGGACCATCTGGACCGGTATACTGATTATGACGCCTATGTGCGATCAAAATTTAAGATCTTCCAGAACCAGGGACCAGGGCAGTACGCCGTGTTAAACGATGATGATGAGAAGTTGTCCGCACTCAGACCCTCGGGGGGTGTGTCAACCCTTCGCTATGGTGTCGAAGAAAAAGATAACCGGAATGCCTTTCTGGAGGGGAAAAGATTGATCGTGCGTTTGCCGGGACAGGAAGAGATCTATCTTGATTTAGAGGGATTCAGGCTGCAAGGGAAACATAACATTGAAAATCTTATGGGCACTGTCCTGGTGGCGCTGACCTTGGGTCTTAGGCCTGATATCATAGGGCGTTCAATAAAGTATTTTGAAGGACTTCCCCATCGGATTGAACGGGTGAGAACACTGAGGGGGATTGATTTCTACGATGATTCCAAGGCTACCAATGTAGATTCAGCCATCAGATCGATCCAGAGTTTTGACAGACCCGTGATACTGATCGGGGGAGGGCGACATAAGGGCGGCGACTATATGCCTCTAGTAAAAGCGGCGGCAGGCAGGGTTAAAAAGGCGGTCTTTATAGGTGAGGCCAAGGATCTTATGGCCGGGTCATTTGAGGGTGTTATCCCGTTTGAGACGGCGGATACAATGGCCGAGGCGGTTTCCAAGGCGTTCTCCTGGGCTAGGTCTGGTGATGTGATTCTTCTGGCGCCTGCCTGCTCCAGTTTTGACATGTTTCTAGATTATGCCCACAGAGGAAGGGTCTTCAGGGAGAGGGTAGAGGGTCTCAATAATGGAGGATAAAAGGCGATACCAGGGAGAATATGATTACTTGATCCTTATTCCGACCATCCTGCTTTTCTGTATGGGGCTGGTGGCCATATACAGCGCCAGTTCCTTTCTTGCAGGGCACGAACTGGGAGACAGCTATTTTTACCTAAAAAGGCAGGCATCTTTCGGTCTTGTGGGACTGTGTCTTCTCGTAATTGCCAAGAATATTCCGGTCGGTTTCTATAAGAGGGCGGTGTACCCGTTGTTATTCATAAGCTTTGTCCTCCTGCTTATGCTGTTTTTGCCCGGGATGGGAAAGACGGTGGGCGGGGCCTGTCGGTGGTTAAGGATTGCGGGATTTTCTCTCCAACCTTCGGAGTTGGCAAAACTGTCGCTGGCCGTCTATATCGCCTATTCAATGTCAAAGAAGGGCCCCAGCATGTACAGTTTTTCGAAAGGGATGTTGCCCCACCTGATCATAGTCGGTGCTTTTATGTCACTGATACTCCTCCAGCCCGACCTGGGGACCGCGGTCATCATAGGATGCTGGCTGGCTATACTCCTTTTTGTGGGGGGGCTTAATCTGTTACAGCTCGTATCCATGGCCCTTATATCCGTCCCCATCGTCCTGTGGCTTGTCTTGCATGAGGATTACAGGTTGAAGCGGTGGTGGGCCTTTCTCAACCCATGGGAAGATCCTCAGGGGCTGGGCTTCCAGATTATTCATTCCTTCCTGGCGTTTGGTTCGGGCGGGGTCCTGGGGGTCGGCCTCGGGAACAGCAAACAGAAACTACTGTACCTCCCCGAGCCCCATACCGATTTTATCCTTTCCATTCTGGCGGAGGAGCTCGGGTTTATAGGCATAATGGCCATAATCATGCTTTTCGGTGTCTTGATAATGCGGGGCATAAAGATATCCCTCGGTGCACAGGATCTTTACAGCAGTTATCTCGCCCTTGGTATAACAACGCTGTTAGGTCTGCAGGTCTTGATAAACATGGGGGTGGTTATGGGGCTCCTGCCCACAAAGGGATTGACCCTTCCTTTTCTCAGCTATGGAGGATCGTCCCTGGTGATAAACCTAATAGGTGTGGGTATATTACTGAGTATATCGGCGAGGAGGTAAAGGGGGGCCAAGTGGATAAGCTATAAGGCTCAGGGTGCAGGGGCGTGAAGGATATGGTCTCATGAAATCCAGGAACAGGGATGAAGACAGAAGAAGTGATGGTTTGAGGGTGATAATAGCCGGGGGTGGGACCGGTGGACATCTCTTCCCCGGAGTTGCTGTGGGCAGGGAGGTTTTAAACAGATACCCTCGATCAGAGATACTTTTTGTAAGTGCGGGCAGGGAAATGGAAAGCGATATCCTTGCGGATGCAGGATTCCGGCGGGTGACAGTGTCTGTTGAAGGTATCAAGGGGCGAGGATGGCGAGGGGCACTGAAGGCAATGCTGAAATTGCCGTATGGTCTTGGCCAGGCCATTAATATAATAGGTCGGTTTTCACCGGACCTTGTCCTGGGGGTGGGAGGATATTCCGCCGGTCCGGTATGCCTGGCGGCCAAGCTTATGGGAGTGCCCATAGCCGTGCATGAACAGAATTCATACCCGGGATTAACGAACCGACTATTGAGCAGGGTGTCGCGTGTGGTCTTTATTTCCTTTAAGGAAAGCAGGGATTATCTCCCGGCGAGGCAGGTCTTTTTGACGGGGAATCCTATCCGGGAGGATTTTCTGGAGGGAGATGAGGGGACTGGAAAAGAAACCAAAGGTTTCACAATCCTTGTAACAGGAGGGAGCCAGGGCGCTAGAGCCATAAACATGGCCTTCTTGGGCGCGCTCCAGATAATGAAGAATAAAGGGAGGGATCCGGAGGTTATTCATCACACGGGTGCAAAGGATTTTGATTGGGTTAGGGAGGAATACCGTAAGAGAGGGCTTCGAGGTGATATTATGCCCTTTATAAAGGATATGCGCCAGGCATATCACAGGGCGGATATCTTTGTGGGCAGGGCCGGCGCGGGGACAATATTCGAGCTGGCGGCCATGGGAAAACCGTCTATCCTGATACCTTACCCCTATGCCGCCAACAATCATCAGGAGAGGAACGCGAGGGTGCTGGCCGGGGTGGGAGGAGCAAAAATACTTCTCCAGGAGGATCTGGTCCCGGAGAGGCTCGCTGAGCTCCTCGCGGGATACATGGATGATGAGGGGGCCCTCCGCAAAATGGGTGAAAAGGCTAGAACAGCGGCCAAGCCCGATGCGGCAAAGGCTATTGTTGATCATTTGGAAGGGATGCTATCAGGGTTATGAAGGTCTTAGGGAAAACCAGGCGTATTCATTTTGTGGGCGTAGGGGGTATTGGGATGAGCGGGATTGCCGAACTCCTGCTTAACTTGGGCTATGTTGTAAGCGGATCTGATATCAAGGTATCCCCGGTCACGGAAAGGATAGCCCGCCTAGGTGGAAATATCGCCCAGGGGCATGACCCCGGGAATGTGGAGGGGGCCGACGTGGTTGTGTACTCATCCGCCGTGCCGGTGGATAATCCCGAGATAAGAGAGGCCCATAACAGGAATATCCCCGTAATCCCCAGGGCGGAGATGCTGGCGGAGTTGATGAGGCTCAAATATGGGATTGCGGTAGCCGGAGCCCACGGCAAGACAACAACCACATCCATGATAGCCTCTATCC
>CAYUYB010000087.1:0-9132 GCA_964449025.1 uncultured Desulfobacteraceae bacterium | reverse complement strand
CATTTATTGCTGAGTCCCGATATGCCTCGGTCTGGGTATTCCATTTCAGACCCAGATCGCGACTGAAGTTGTCCTGCGCATCCACGATCCTGGCTTCTATCATGATCTGTTTCACCGGTGTGTCGAACTGTTTTATGGTCTTTTTGGCCTCTTCAATGCTTTTAGCGATATCCTTTATAATTATGGTATTGGTCCGGGTATCAATGCTCATGGTCCCCCGATCGGACAGGGTAATATGCCCTTTGATATCATCAGCCTGTGCGAAGTCGACCGGGAGATATTCCGTTATAAGAGGGGCTAACTCTTCAGCCTTTTTTCTTTCGTCTTCCAGCCTTTTGCGCTCCGCTTCCAACTCTTGTCTTTGCCTCTGGGCTTCGGCCGCTTCCTCGGCCAGGATTCGATTCATCTTGTCCCTGGTAGTGATCCATATGATGTTATCCCCACGGTATCGTTTAGCCAGGTCATTGTTATCCAGAATAAGGTCAAGGGCCTGATCCCACGGGACGTCTTTTAATATCATGGAAACCGTCCGGCCCTTTATCTCGGGATCCCACACGATATTTTCCTTACTCACTTCATTAATGAGCCTGAGGATGTGGGTGACATCCGCGTTCACGAAATCCAGGTACATTTTTTCGCCCGTATATTGCTTATCCTGTGTTGTGGCGGCAGCGGCCGGGGCTGACATCACGGGAGCCCGAGTCGCCGCGAGGGTCCTGGTCTGGCTCTCCGCCAGGTTAAGAGGTATAATCTTCTGGTCAGGAGCATTTATAGAGGTCTGGCCGAAATCCATGAGTAGGCTATTTTCGGTCTGTTTTATGTGAAACGGGACCATCTCCCTGAGAGATATGGAGATCTTAGATTCTTTATCTTCAGCGGAATATGAAGGTTTCACCTTATCCAGGGCGGTCTCAAAATGTGTTGTGTCGATTTCTCTCAAAAGCAGATCAGGGACTGTGGTGTTATGAAGTTTAAGGAGAAGTGCTTTATCTCCTTCCCTTTCCAGATCATATTGAAGCTTCTTGTCGGTTGTTAATGTTAATCTGGATTTTCCCTGTTCCAGCATCATAAAATCGATACCCAGTATCTGGGTAAGGTCAGACTGGAGGGGTTGGATAAAAATCCTGGGCTCTGAAACCGTGACTTCAGCATCTTCCCCTTCTCTTTGGGCATTCTCAGGGATTTCCGCGGCCAACTGGATTTCCCGCGATGCCGTAGTCTCGTGGTGTTGAGTGTATAAAGTATCTTCCAGCGTGGGGGCTATCGTGTTATCAGTTACCACCGTCCCACTGGACGGGGGGGAAGCGCAGCCGCTCAACAGCCATAAGCCAATTGCCGGATATATAAGAAAAGAGGATAATCCCTTTTTCTGAATCTTGATATCTTTGCCCATGGAGTATCTCCTTAATTCTGACGATGATGATTCACTTCACGAGAACCTTACCCGGTCTCCCTTTAGACCGCCTAGGAGGAAGAAGGTGATTTCTTGATGATCTCCCGATACTGCGTTTGCCCTCTGAAATCCCTGTATTCTTCCCTGATAATGACTTCTCCTTTATTGATTTTATAAACAATGCCGCCGTTCGTGCCTATGAGAGTGCCCTCTTCTATCACATGACCAACATCTTTTGAATCTTTAACCATCGCCCATTTCCTCTCGGGGCTGATAGCGATAAGGACTAGATCCAACTGAGAGAGTTCCAGTGTCTCAAGATATGTCTTCGGCCTTTTTTCTTCCCCTTCCTTTTCCTCTCTGGCTGCTATAAAGGATTGAAAGGGATCAATCCTTTTTGTGGGGTCATAGACAAAACCTTCGTCTTGATATCCCTCGGCGGCAATCTCCTTTTCTTTGTTTGCCGGCGCTTGCTCTGCCGCCGACACTATCCCTGATGCCATCACTATCATAGCAAAAAGTGAAAAAAGGCCGACGCAGCTTATCCTTTGGAGCCTTAACATTTTCAATTCCCTTTAAATCTGTATGTTGTAGCATTACATGTGGTGATGAGGGTCGTTGAACGTTCATGTGCCGGTTTCATGGACACATTTTGGATATTCATAATCCGTTCCATACGCCCGACCTTATCAAAAAAAACAGCCACATTGTGATATGACCCCCTGACTTCGATGGAGACAGGAATTTCTAAGTAGAAGTCCCTGGCAATCTCCTTTTGCGGTCTAAAGACACGGAAATCGAGCTGTGATTCATTACCCAATTCTGTTATCTTTCTTAGTAGGGCTGGTATTTCTTTTGTATTGGGCAACAGTCTCAAGGCCTCCTCGAATTGGGCATCAACCTCGGCTTTTTCGGCTCTCCGTTCCGGTAGCTTTTGATTTTCGATCTTCGCCCGGTTAATCTGTCGCGTAATATTCTCGATGCTCTCTGTGGTCTTGTCTATCGTTTCTTTTTGAGGGATATAAGCGAACCATATAAAGACTCCGGTGACTACGACCAGGGTTCCTACAAAGATCAGGATCCTTATGGGCATCTTTATCGCTTCGATCTTATTGAAAAAGGCTTCGGCTTCCATTATATCTTCAATTTCCTCTGAGGTTTATTAATTCTCTCACTAATTGGCCTTTTCAGTTGTGCTATTCCGTACAGTTTTATTTCTGTTTACGAGCATAGGTCTCGCATGTTAATTCAAAATCAGAGACCTTTAAATTGTATTCTTGCAGATCCCTTAATGTGGCGCTCTTAAGGTCCACGGAGTCAATCCGTTCAGTATCCTCCAGGTTGTTCATAAACAGGGCTATGGTCTCATTGTCCATAGCCGTCCCGGTAAGAGTCAGAGTGCCTTTCTCTTCTTTATAAGAGGTTAGCCATAACTTATTCTCTGGCACGGAATCAGCGACATCAGCAAGCAGAAGCACCGGGCCAGTCTTACCTTTTTCAAGCTCCTTTATAACGTCAAGCTTTATCTTTATTTCTTTTATCTTACTTTCCAGCTCCTTTATCTCGTCAAGTACCTTTTTATAAGAGGCCAATTCTGTATTCGCTTGTTTTTCCTTAGCTTTTAACTCGGACACCGTGCCTTTTAAATGTATGGTATAATATCCAAATACCAATAGGAGAAATATTACAGCTAGTGCATAGATGCTAATCTGTCTTCTTATATTCTCTCTTTTTCGAGCGGCCCGAAAGGGCAACAGATTAATTCTGATCATTTATTTGTCTCCGACACTCCTCAGAGCCAGGCCCACCGCTACCCCGGCTTGGGGGGCAATATAGCTCAGGTATCTGGGATCAAATATCTTTTCGTTTATTTGAAGCCCCGCAAAAGGATTCAATTCTTCTACAGGAAGCCCTGTTTCCATTTCCAGATATTTCAAAAAGCCAGGGATCCTGTAAGCTCCTCCGCTTACCAGGATTTTCTCAATAGTTTCATCAGGATAGGTAGTTGATAAAAAATCAAGGGCGCGCTTTATTTCCTGGACCCATCCGGAAACCATGGTTGTGAAGATCTCTTCCAGTTCCCCTTTTGCCTTCTCATCGATCTTTGTGCCGCCGAGTTTAATCTTTTCGGCTTCCTCAAAAGGGACGTTTAATTTTGTCATAATAGCTTCGGTTATCTGAGAACCGCCATAGGAAGAATCCCGCGTAAACATGGAAACGCCATCTTTAACCGCGTTTATTCCTAATTCAGTGGCGCCTACATTTATTATGGCATAGCAACCAGACGTATCTTCTCTACTGATTTCAAATGCATTTTGCAGGGCGAACGCGTCCACGTCCATTACCACCGGGTTAAGCCCTGCAAGATGTATAAGACTTTCATAATCTTCTATGATGTCTTTCTTTGCTGCGACCAGCATGATATCCATAAATTCCGATTCCTTTTCGGCTTCAGTCTCCTCTTCCTCTCCCTCAGCCTCTTCTTTCGGGGTTGCCAAGATCTCATAATCGAGATTTACATCGCTTATATCAAAAGGAATATATTGTTCCGCCTCTTCATGTATGGTGTCTTCGAGTTCCGATTCATTTCTCTTGGAGATGGTTATCTTTTTTACGATAACCGAAAAACCGGATATGGATACCGCCACATTCTTATTCTTTACGTTGAGATTTTTAAAGAGACTCTTAATAGCTGATGCCGCTACCTCCATCTCTTTGATATTTCCCTCTACGATGGAATCATTGGGCAAGCTGATAATCCCGAAATTATTCAGGATCATGCCTTTTTTGCTGTCATCTATCTCGACTAGCTTAATGGAGTGGGATCCGATATCCAATCCTACTAATTGATTCTTTTTGGGTACAGGCATATACTGATTCCTTATTTAACGTTCAAGAAAAACCTTGTTTTTTTCAGATAGGTCATAACCAAGAGCAAGAATTATCTTTCTCTTTGTTTCCATTCGGCAGCTTTTGCCTTTCTCAATCCTATCTATTGTTAAGGAAGAAACCCCGGCCTTTCTTGCCAGTTCGGCCTTACTCATTAAAAGTTCCTCTCGGATCTTTTTCACTATGTTTCGACCCAATTTTTCCTCCGGCTTTCTGATTACCACAAGTTACCAAGTTTGAATTTGCGTAATATCATATATATGTGGTATTATTTGTCAAGCATTTTTTTATAAATTAATCAAAATTAATTTAATTTTTGTATATATAGTGCATATTAATATAAATTAATACTACATATTGTATGGGCTTTTTTTATAACACGTAATTCTGTCATCTATAAAGATTAATTTCTTATCAAACTAGAACACGCAGCGGGCCGGACGCGGTCATCGAAGAAGTTTGCTAAGACTCTGATTGCTTGGTTGGAGGCGGATCTTGTAGTGGGAGAAGGTTACATTAAAGATAGCTAAAAAATATCTTTACACTTTAAGCATATTCAGGTAGAAGCTTAAACTCTGTTAAGAATGAGTCACCATTAAGACATCAAGGGGTAGCGGAATTCTTGGAGGACTATAATAACAACCTGGATATTAAAAGGAAGAGCACTGTTAGGGAATATGCCGAAGCTCTGGCTATAGCTATTCTGCTTGCCCTTTTTATAAGAACCTTTATCATTCAGGCATTCAAGATACCATCAGGATCAATGACTCCCACCCTGATTGTCGGAGACCATCTGCTTGTCAATAAATTCATTTATGGAATAAGAATTCCGTTAATAGACTATTTTCTTATACAATATAACAAGCCGGATAGGGGCGATATAGTAGTTTTTAAATGGCCCGTTGATGAAAGCAAGGATTTCATAAAGAGAGTTATCGGAATCGAGGGGGATACCATAGAGATAAAAGACGATATACTGTATCTTAACGGTGAAAGGATAGAGATCACATATGCTGGCAAATATAGTGACAGAAATATTGCCGGAGCGGAGATATACAAGGAATCGCTCGGAGAAAACCAGCATTATATCCTAGACCAGTATGTTAGATATGAAGATATCGGTCCCGTAAAAGTCCCTAAAGATTCCATTTTCGCCATGGGCGATAATCGTGACAATAGTCAGGACAGCAGATATTGGGGTTTTGTTTCTTTAAATAAGGTCAAAGGGAAGGCCTTTGTTATCTACTGGTCCTGGCCTTACTGGAAAAGATCCTTTAGTCTTATACCATAGATCACTCTTGTCCAAAAAGGATTTACCATAGAGACTCAGAGAGCACAGAGGATATTTTATTTTAATTCAACAGGGAGATACCCGAGGGATTAAACAATTCATCCCTTCATCTTATATTTTTGATTAAGTGTAATTAAATCAAACATTTAAATCTAACAAGTCAACAATATATTTTTATTTTGGACACGAATGATCATAGATCCTGTCTTAAGCCGTCATTGACCCTTGACTTTGGAATCTATCCCTGATAGGCGCGGCTTTTTTATGACTCCGTACGGTGTGTAACCGCACTCTCTTAGAGATTACCATTAGTTCCATATCACTCTTGTGTAAAAACCGGTTTACAAAATTGATATGATAACGATCTTGTTTTATCCGGTTAATGAGTACACTAGTTAATGATATCTGAACATTTTGCCCTTAATGGCCCACAATAACCCTGCATAAAGCAAAACAGGGCGGGCAGGTAACCGGTGAACCAAAGTTTCTGGAAGCAGCGCATCTTCTGCCTCGAATGCCATTACATTTTAGATATTGACTTTTAAATCTGAATATATTTTAAAATTTTATATTACTGTTTCCTTCCCATTTAGTCTGATCATTGATCAACCTGTCCGATGCAGCGGAACGCACGGCAGACTAAATTTGGAGATTATCCGTTTCTGGTAGCATTAAAGACTATTAATGAAAAGGGAGATATATATGGACAGAATAACGAAGACAATAGAAGGCAATGAGGCCGCCGCCTATGTTGCCTATGCTATGAGTGATGTCGCGGCTATATACCCTATTACTCCTTCAAGTTCCATGGGCGAGTACTGTGATGAATGGGCTGAATATGGCAGAAAAAATATCTTTGGACAGGTATTAAAGGTGGAAGAGCTGCAATCGGAAGCTGGCGCTGCGGGCGCGGTTCACGGAGCGCTCTCCGCCGGGGCACTGGCTACGACATTCACCGCGTCGCAAGGACTACTCCTTATGATTCCAAACATGTATAAGATCTCAGGCGAGATTATGCCTTGTGTTTTTCATGTGTCGGCACGAGCCATAGCCACGCATGCCCTCTCTATTTTCGGGGATCATTCTGATATTAATGCCGTCAGGCAGACCGGTTTCTCTCTGCTGGCTTCCTCATCCGTACAGGAAGTCATGGACCTGGGCCTGGTAGCTCATCTTGCCAGTATCAGGTCGAGCCTGCCGTTCCTACATTTCTTTGATGGTTTCAGGACATCCATGGAGATACAGAAGATCGAACTTATAGATTATGAGGACATGGCCAGGCTCGCCGACTGGGACGCTATCGAAGATTTCAGAAGCCGCTGTATGAATCCGGAGTATCCCCAATTAAGGGGAACCAACCAGAATCCGGACATATTCTTTCAGAACCGTGAGGCATCAAGCCCTTTTTATGCCAGGATTCCTGAAATTGTGCAGGAAGAAATGCGAAAAGTAAGCGACCTTACAGGTCGAAGATATAATCTCTTTGATTATGTGGGAGACCCTGAAGCGGAAAGGGTGATAGTCTCCATGACCACCAGTTGTGATGTGGTTGAAGAAACCGTTAACTACCTGAACGGCCTGGGCGAGAGAGTCGGGCTGGTCAAGGTCCGCCTTTACCACCCTTTCTCAAGAGAACATTTTTTGAAGGCCTTGCCTGCAACAGCAGGGAGAATCGCGGTTCTTGACAGGCTTAAGGTAGGCGGAAGCCTCGGCGAACCATTGTATCAGGATATATGCACGGTTTTCCAGGAGAAAGGCGACGGCACCCTCATCATAGGGGGAAGATATGGACTTGGGAGCAAAGAATTTACGCCGGCCATGGCCAAGGCTGTCTTTGACAATCTCCGTTCGGCAGTGCCCAAGAACCATTTTACGGTAGGCATAGATGATGATGTTTCTCACAGTTCCCTTGAAGTTGGTGAAGAGATCGATGCCTCACCTGAAGGGACAGTGAGATGCAAGTTCTGGGGCCTGGGCGCGGACGGCACAGTCGGAGCCAATAAGAACGCCATAAAGATAATTGGCGAGAATACAGATATGTACGCCCAGGCCTATTTTGCTTATGACGCTAAAAAATCGGGGGGGAGCACGGTATCGCATCTCAGGTTTTCACCCTATCCCATACAGTCACCATATCAGTTGACCAAATCTGATTTTATAGCTTGTCACAACACCGCATTTGTGGACCAATTTGATCTTTTAGCAGGTATCAAGGAAGGAGGATCCTTTCTTCTCAATTCCCCTTGGGATCTAAAAGAGATGGAAGAAAGGCTTCCCGCTCATATGAAAAGGACAATCGCTCAGAGAAAATTGAATTTTTATAATATTGACGCTGTCAAGATAGCCTCTGAAATAGGCCTGGGCGGACGTATCAACATGATTATGCAGGCCGCCTTCTTTAAGATAGCCGATGTTATTCCTCCTGAAGAGGCATTTAATTACATGAAAGATGCCATAAAAAAGACATACGGGAAAAAAGGTGAAAAGATAGTAAGGATGAATAGCGACGCTGTAGATAAGGCGATAGAAGCTATTGAAAAAATCGATGTTCCGGAGTCTTGGGCTATAGCCGGCCAGGAGGAATACATCGATAAGGACGAGCCTGATTTCGTCAGTGAAGTCATGAGGCCTATGCTGGCACTTCAGGGAGACAGGTTGCCTGTCAGTGCTTTCAGTCCCGACGGGATATTTCCCACCGGTACTACCCAGTATGAAAAGAGGGGAATCGCCATCAACGTGCCGGAATGGATCCCTGAGAACTGCACTCAGTGTAATTTTTGCTCTTTTGTTTGCCCCCATGCAGTGATAAGGCCTGTTCTGGTGGATAGTGAAGACCTGAAAAACGCGCCAAAGGACTTTATTACCGTCGAGGCCAAAGGGAAGGAGCTAAAGGGCCTCCGTTACCGTATACAGATAAGTCCTCTCGATTGCACGGGTTGCGGCAACTGCGCCCAGGTGTGTCCTGCCAAGGAAAAGGCGCTTGTTATGAAGCCTCTGGCCTCGCAGAGGGAAGCACAGGTTGCCAATCACCTATTTTCCACCGAACTACCTATTCGGGATGACCTTATGCCTGTTACTTCCGTGAAAGGAAGTCAATTCAGGAAACCCCTTTTTGAGTTCTCAGGCGCCTGCCCAGGATGTGGTGAAACCCCTTATATAAAGCTTGTCACCCAACTCTACGGTGACCGCATGCTGGTTGCCAATGCTACGGGATGTTCATCAATATACGGTGGAACGGCACCAAGCTGCCCGTACACGGTTGATGAAGACGGGCACGGGCCGGCCTGGGCGAACTCCTTGTTTGAAGACAACGCGGAATACGGTCTTGGGATGGAGCTCGGTGTTAGTCAAAGGAGGGAAAAACTGGCGGACATAGTCCGGGAATGCGCAGAATCAGGCATATCGGAGACTTTAAAAGGGGCATTGCGGAGTTGGCTGGAGAATATGTATGACGGCGAGAAGTCAAAGGAATATGGCCGGCAGGTCATGGAACAGATAGAGATAGAAATGAGTGACCCGGAGGGTAAATTCAACCCGCTTCTCCTGGATATTATGGATA